>CAKAPY010000001.1 GCA_916719935.1 uncultured Actinomyces sp.
AGATCAAGCGATTCCGAGGAAAGTCTGCCCTGCGCAGACGACTTTCACTCGCGAATGATCTGGCGATCGCAGACTATGTGCAGCAACTGCCCGAGAAAGCAAAGCGAATGATTAACCAGCAGCACGTTAAGGATGAGAACCACCTTCGTGCTCTCATTGCGAAGGCGCTCCGTAAGGAAGTGCATTCTGCAACGGCGCCTAGCGTTGACTTCATCAAGCATGTTCTGGACAATGCATATTCGTCTGGGATCACGTATGATGTGACCGACGCTAAGAACGCTGTGACGTCCTTCGCCGCTAAGTCTACCAACCAGGCTGAGCGGTGTCTGAAGGTTGTGCAGGAGATGCACTTCATGTCTGAAGACAAGATGGAAGTACAGGCAGATGGAGACGGACCGATTGCGTTCTTCGACGTCGAGGTATTTCCTAACCTCTTCATTGTCTGCTACAAGTATCCGGGAGAGCCGGTCCGACGTTTCTTCAACCCGTCTGCTGAAGACGTGAAGAAGCTGATGGAGCTCCGACTCATCGGGTTCAACAACCGTAAGTACGACAACCACATCATGTATGCTGCGTCGCTCGGATATTCTAACGAAGAGCTATTCGAGCAGTCTCAGCGAATCATCGAGAACAAAGCGAATGCTACTTTCCGGGAAGCGTACTCGATGTCCTACACGGATATTTACGACTTCTCGACAAAGAAGCAGTCTCTTAAGAAGTGGGAGATTGAACTTGGGATTCATCACCAGGAGCTTGGTCTTCCTTGGGACAAGCCCGTTCCTGAGGAGCTTTGGGAAACCGCGGGTGACTACTGCGCGAACGATGTCGAGGCGACTGAAGCTGTGTTTAATCACCTTAGTGATGACTGGGGTGCCCGACAGATTCTGGCTGAGCTTTCTGGCCTATCTGTCAATGACACGACCAACCAGCACACATGCGCCTTGGTGTTCGGCAAAGACCGGAGGCCCGACAAGAGCAAGTTCGTCTACACAGACCTATCCACGATCTTCCCAGGATACACCTTCGATAAATTTAAGGGATCTTCCTATCGTGGAGAAGACCCCGGGGAGGGAGGCTACGTATACTCCGAACCCGGTTACTACGAAGATGTTGTGCTCTTAGACGTCGCTTCAATGCATCCGACGTCTATCGAGGAGCTTAACCTCTTCGGACCCTACACCAAGAAGTACAGTGAACTTAAGCAAGCTCGCATCACGATTAAGCATAAGGACATGGACGCTCTTGGTAAGCTGTTTGACGGTAGGCTCCTGTCCATCGCTGAGCAGCATGATCTGGACAAGCTGGGTACTGCACTCAAGCTTCCTATCAACTCTATGTACGGATTGACGAGCGCCAAGTTCGACAACCCTGCATACGATCCTCGCAACATCGACAACATTGTCGCGAAGCGAGGGGCGCTCTTTATGATCGACCTCAAGCACTATGTGCAGGATGAGCTCGGTCTGACAGTTGCGCACATCAAGACGGACTCGATCAAGATTCCGGGGGCTACGCCTGACGATATTCAGAAGGTGATGGAGTTCGGTCAGCGATACGGGTACACCTTCGAACACGAGGCCACCTATGCCAAGATGGTGCTCGTGA
The DNA here is from genome assembly GCA_916719935.1 of uncultured Actinomyces sp. GTDB lineage: Bacteria > Actinomycetota > Actinomycetes > Actinomycetales > Actinomycetaceae > Pauljensenia. Next base: position 1,606 of record CAKAPY010000001.1, read on the forward strand.
ACAAGGCCGTCTATATTGCCAAGTATGCGTTCCCTCATGAAGGTGAGTGGACGGCTACTGGCAAGCAGTTCCAGGAGCCCTACGTGTTCAAGAAGCTCTTCTCTGGAGAGCCGATTGAATTCGAGGACTACGTCCAGACCAAGCAGGTACAGACCGCCATGTATCTGCGCTTCCCTGATGGGGAGCCTCACTTCGTTGGTAGGGTCGGTGCGTTCGTGCCGATCAAGCCAGACAGGGGTGGCGGTGAACTCCTTAGGGAGAACAAGGACGGCGAGATCAAAGACGCCGTTGTGGGTACTAAGGGATATTTCTGGAAGGAAGCAGAGGTAGTCAAGTACCTACACCTGGAGCAGGATGTTGATACATCTTACTCCGAAGCGCTCGCGGACGAAGCGCGCGCAGCCATTGAACAATTCATCAACTTCGACGAATTCGTCGCTTAGAAAGGAAACCAAACATGGCATCTGATATCTGCATCGAGAACGGTAAGCTGTTCTTCCTGAACTTCTCCGGAGCTGCTTCGCGCTTCAACAAGGAAGGTCGTCGTGAGTTCTCCGTCGCGATCCCTCTGGATCTCGTGGATGATCTCGTCAATGACGGCTGGAACATCAAGTACGGCAAGGACAAGGACCGCAACCCGGATCCCGAGAAGCCGTACATCACAGTCAAGGTCCGATTCGACTTCCGTCCGCCGGCGATCTGGATGATCACTGGTGGTCGCAAGGTCCTGCTGTCGGAAGAGACCGTTGGTTCGCTGGACGGCGTTACGATCAAGACGGCTGATGTCGTGATCTCCCCGCACGTTTACGACTTCAATGGCAACAAGGGTATCTCTGCATACCTCAAGGAGGCCTACATCACGGTCGATGATGAGACCTCGACGTTCGCTGCTAAGTACGCAGATCTGGACGTCTAATATTCCTGACGGGGGTGGGTTGTGTGTGGCCTGCCCCCGTCGTTAGGAGTTGGTGAAATGCTCGATGAAGTAGACATTTGGGCACGGGTACCAAACTTTCCTCAGTACGAGGCTAATCGTCTGGGGGATGTTCGAAGAGTCGACACTAGCATAGCGCTGCGACCGTTTACTAGGAATGGTCAAAGTCTATATGTCAGGCTCTACAAGTCTTCCGGGGTGGCATCTGAAAAGACTGTCGCCTCGGTTGTTTGGGCTGCTTTCTACAAGAGGTGGCCCACTGATTCCTTCGTTTGCCATGCTGATGGTGACGTTAGGAACAACGCTCTGGATAACCTATATTTAGGATCCCGGGCGGATGTCAACAAAACAAGGCGGCGTCTGGATGACACAATCTGGGACCGCCTACAGAAGGAAGGAGAACTAGTTCATGGCTAACTGGTTCGAAACTGTGGTGCCGGACAACCAGGCCTGGCACGATCTTAACCCGGTTAAGGAGAGGCTTTCCTCCGTGGATGCTCTCGGTATCGCGGGTTACCTCGAGGCCGTCCTCTCGGATCCGATGAACTCCAAGTTCGACAACGACAACTTCACGGCGATCGTGAACATCAAGAACGGATTCATCCCGATCAACGGAGACTACACGGGCTTCTCGATCGAGATCCATGGTGAGATTGGTGGTGAGCAGGTTGACAAGACCGTGCTCCACACCGACGATCCCAAGGCCGAGGTCTACATGTGGAACATCGAGAAGCTTGTCTTCGCCGAGAATGGCGCCTCAGCTGTGGATGCGTCTAAGCATACCACGATCGATGCGGGTGGCGACTATATCATGCGTATCAAAGTTGAGGGTAACGCGAACGAGCCGGGTGCGACTCCTGCAGATGGTCGGGGTAAGTACTGGGCTGAGCACGCTGAGTTCAACCCGAAGATCACCCCTACTGCTCTGACATCTATCAAGGCGGCACTCAACCGCGAGCAAGGAATGGATTCTCTCTGATGACTAAGATTCCCGCAGAAATCAAGAAGAAGCTTGTCGCCGAGAAGGACTTCTTCAAGTTCACGAAGTACGAACAGGACATGCGCAAGATCAACGACAACATCGTTGGTCTCGTGATGAAGGCAGTCGGCAACAAGATTGCTGACGACCAGCCTTACACCTTCCGGATTAACTTTCGCAACGGTCGCATCGTCGGCGAGACCTTTGATCCTCGTTTCTCTGTTGAGAAGCTTGAGGGGCGTACCTCCACTACCGAGTTCTCCCTCAAGGATGATTCGGACACGGTGTACTACGAACTCAAGCATCTCGGCACGGATTACGATGGTCAGATCACCAATGGTGACTCCTGGGTTGCCCGCATCAAGCAGGTTAACTATGTGACCAAGGAAGTTATGGTTAACCCTGACTTTGATGACCCTGAGGAGCGTAAGCTCATCTCGGACGCACTTATGCGTGGGTTTAAGTCTCCTGAGATGGCCTGAGTCTAGCGCTCGTTGAACTATATTTAGACGAAAGGTATCCTACAAATGCTTGCTGGCGAGTACTTCATTCGCGGATTCGACACCGTCAAGACTTCGTTCTCCACTCCTCTACGGGAGCAGACGCCTCCCGACTTCAAGAAGGAGATCCTATCGGGTAAGCGTCCTGTCCTCGGGGAAATTCTGATGGTGCCCGGGGACGAGGAAGACGTGAAGGTGATCAAGTGGGTCGAGATCACTACGCATCGCGGTAAGTGTATCCTTAATGGTACGAACCCTCTGGCGTGGGAATGGATCGCTAAGGTGCACTACGGGTTGTTTAACTACCCGGTTAAGATCGAGATGTATCCTCACATTCCTAAGGATGCGGCGGAAGTGGTGCTCCGCTTGCTGAAGAAGGAGATTCTCTAGAAGTAATGGTTGCGAAGTTATATTCGCATCAGGAAGAGGCCTTGGGGCTCCTACAAAGTGGCAAAGTCCTTGTCGGTGGCGTCGGCTCGGGCAAGTCACGTGTAGGAGCCTCTTGGGCCCTTTCTCAAGCGGATGAAAGCAAGATCATTGTTATCACTATTGCGCGGAAGAGAGACTCTCTCGAGTGGGAGGGCGAGTTCGCTGCGCTCGGTGCCGATTTTGAAGAGGTGACAATCGAGAGTTGGAACAACATCTCGAAATTCGACGACTGCTGTCTTAATGTGTTCATATTTGATGAACAGCGTGTAGTCGGGTCTGGAGCCTGGGTTAAGAGCTTCCTCAAAATTGCGGAGAATAATCAATGGATTATGCTCAGTGCAACGCCGGGGGATGTCTGGCTTGACTACGCCCCCCTCTTCATCGCCAACGGGTATTACAAAAACCGAACCGAGTTCGCAGAACGACACATTGTCTGGGACAGGTTCGCGAAATACCCGAAGGTGAAGCGGTATCTTGATACGGGGCTTCTCGAAGCTCGTCGTAGGAAGATACTCGTCCCTATGCCGGCAGAACGCCACACTAGACGTAACCGGTCCTACATCCCCATGGAGTACGACAAGGAGACGTACGAGTCCATCGCTAAGAAGCGTGTGGATCCATGGACCGAGGAACCTTATAGAAATGCTGCCGGTGTCTGTTACGGCTTACGTAAATGTGTCAACTCGGATAGGTCTCGCGTGGATCATATTCGTCTGGTGGCGCGCAAGCGTAAGAAGCTGATTGTGTTCTACAACTTTAACTACGAGCGAGACATCCTGCTTGAATTGCGGGATGAATTCACCGTAGCTGAGTGGAACGGGCACAATCACGAGCCGATCCCGTCTACTGATTCATGGGTATATTTGGTACAGTATACCGCGGGCGCCGAGGGGTGGAACTGTGTAGAGACGGACACGATTGTGTTCTACTCCCTCAACTACTCGTGGAAGGTCTTGGAGCAGGCTGAAGGTCGCATTGACCGGATCAACACTCCATTCACAGATCTCCACTACTTCTATTTTTTCTCGGAGTCTGGAATAGACTCTGCCATCCGGAAGGCCGTCCAAGAGAAGGGCGTCTTCAATGAGCGCATATTTGCGCACAACCTGTAAAGGAGCATGAAATGTCTATGAAGCCCGGTTGCGTGATTTACAACCCCGAAGGTAAGAGCTGGTGTGTTCTCGTTGAGTCGTATCAGGAGGATGGGACGATTCGTCGTTTTATGTCATTTCACAAGACTCTTCATGACGCGAGACTAACCCGACAGGCTCATGCTGATGTTAACGAGGGAGACCCCAACGTTAAGATCCACTTGTTCAAGTATGAGTTTATTGCGGATGACCGGCAGATCGCTGAAATGATGATACACCAGGCACTTGAGGCTATGGTCGATTCTTGGGAAAAGGAGCTCAGCAATGACTGCAACGACTGAGTGGTGCATCCTGGCCGTTATTGATTTCAAGACGGGCTTCGCGCCTTGTGTGGTTCTTAGTGTTCATCAGAATCTACGGAAGGCTCATGCATACGCAATTAGTTTAGCTGACGATCCCCACTGGCCAACAACCGTAGATATGTTGAAGTACACGGATGACATTCGTAAACTGAAAGTGGGCGATTATCTCCGCGATAAGAAGATCGATGTCATTATGGACAAAACTGGTAATGTAGTCGTAGAAGGGGCTTACGATGAAGACTGATAATGGATACGAGCTCTCGGACTTCTCTGTCGATATTTTCGAAGAGGGGGAGCATATCAAGGTTCGAGTCGAGTGTTTCGCCGACGATCGTACTCACGTGCCTTTCCACTTGTACAACCAGGGGGTAATTGAAAAGGCCGCTGCCAGCGATTCGAAATTCTTCTACGCCGTACTGGCTAGGATGATCACTGAGAATCTCAACGGTATACTAACTTCGAACATTGTCCAACCCGAGCCGTGTGAGTGTCAGGACCATTACTGGTTCAAGACGCACCCGGACGACAGGCAGGAATACTGGCGTACGAAGAGCGGGCGTATCTATTCGAAGACACACACCATCAAGTGCCCAAACAATCCGGCAAATCGAAGGAAGAACAATGACTAACAAGACCTATATTTTCGGACAGGACATCAACACCGAGTGGATGGTCCATGTCACGACGGTCGACTCAGAGAACAAGCAGCGTTACGACTACTACGCATTTTTCGAAGATCGTGCTAGGGCCGATACCTATGTCAAGGGTCTGGTCTGCATGATGCCGGAGAAGAATGTCGTCATCCGAATGACCAAGGTTGAGTGCTTCGACGAGCTCGACACTCTGCGGATCTTCTGAGAGGGGTTGCTGACGTGGAAACTGTACCGTACATACTGGTATTCCGAAGGTATTATAAAGAGGAACTTCGTCACGAGGAGAGGCATCTCTTTAGTAGCTTGAGGGATTTGTACGCTCACACTGCGTGGTTGATCGGACAGAGCGGCCAGTACGAGATCCACACTCGCTATGATATTCGGGTTGAACTCGCTGAAATTGACCCGATGCCGCCTGCTGCATGATGATTTGTAGGGCGGGGGATCGCCTAAAAACGGTCCCTCGCTCTGCAGATACTACTTGGATTCTCATTTTTTGCCGGGACAGGGTGGGACAGAAACGGGACAAAGTGGGCCACTTCCGGGACAAAAACGGGACAAAAGGGTCTTCAGGTGGGCCTCATTACCCACTACGGATGGGGTCTCATTACCCACTACGGGGCTATTTTTGGCCCATTTTGGGACACTGTCCCACTTTTTTGTCCCACTGTCCCACTTTTGGCCCACTTGTCAATGTCGACTTTTCGTTGCAATTTCAAGGAAAAGTCGCTGCTGTCCCATTTGGCCCACTTATTTTTCTATTAAATTAAATTAAATTAAAAATAAATATATATAATAAGAGCCCCGGGACAGTGGGACAAACGGGACACTTGCAATTTTCATGCAATTTCTGGCCCAAAATCCTAGTGGGTAACGAACCCATACAAAAACTTTTCCTATAATGGATAGAACGGGGCCCATTAGGCCCTTACCCACTGTCCTTACCCACTGGGGTTTTACCATTTCTTTACCTTTGCGAAAGGAGCAAACATGAGCGCAAAGGAAAACAAGTACCAGCGAGATCTGATGGGGAAGCTATCCCGGCTATTGCCCGGATGCCTCATCTTGAAGAACGACCCTAACTATCTACAGGGAGTTCCAGATCTTCTGATCCTTCACGGTGACATGTGGGCCATGCTTGAAGTCAAGGCATCTGACAAGGCGCACGTTCAACCGAACCAGACATATTATGTCAACCGCCTGACGATGATGGGCTTCGCTCGTTTCATCTACCCAGAGAACGAGAAGGAAGTCCTTGACGAACTTCAGCTTTATTTTGGAGTCCGCCAGTGAAATTCGTCGACCACTCTAACCTCGAAGGCAAGCACGCATTCCTCGGGGCGAGTAAAAGCTCATGGCTCCGATACGATGATGATAAAGTCCTCAAGACTTATCGTAATGCTCGAGCAGCTGCTATTGGTACTCAACTCCATGAGATTGCTGCTGAGCATATTCGTTTGGGACTCCCCTTCGGTGACACCGTTGATACAGTCGGCATGTTCGTCAACGACGCCATCCGATATTCAATGACTCCGGAGCAGGTTCTATATTTTAGCCCCCATGCCTTCGGAACCGCCGATGCGATTTCCTTCGATCCAGACAGCGAACTGCTGCGTATTCACGATCTTAAGACCGGACTAGGTCCGACCAAGTTTGAACAACTCGAGATCTACGCCGCTCTTTTCTGCCTGGAGTATAATATTTCCCCGACGATTAACATACATCTTCGCATTTATCAAAACGGTGAAGTAAGATCCCACACTCCCGATACAGATGATATTCGGGACATCATGCGCCGAATCGTACATTTCTCGGATATTCTAGACTTGGAGGACCAGTGCTGAACGTAAATACCACCATCCCTGAAGAAACAGACGATACTCTGGCCCACTACGGTATTCTGCGTAAGTCGGGTCGTTATCCTTGGGGGTCTGGTAAGGATCCTTATCAGCGCTCTCTTGATTTCCAAGGTCTCGTGAAGGGACTCGAGTCCAAAGGTATGAGCGAGTCTGAGATCGCTCGCGGTCTTGGCATGACGACCACGGAGCTCCGAGCAACCAAGTCGATCGCTAAGCGCGAGCGACAGGCTGTCGAGATCGCTATGGTCCGGAAGCTCGATGCGAAGGGTATGTCGCAGAGTGCTATCGCGGACCGTCTCGGTGTTTCTTCCAGCACGGTGCGTAACTACCTGAAGGAAGACGCTGGACGAACTGCGAGCAAGATCGAGGGCACCGCGGATATTCTGAAGCGGGAGGTCGACAAGCACAAGTATATTGATATTGGTGCTGGCACTGAGGTGACTCTTGGAACCACTGCCACGTCTCTCAAACTTGCTTCCTCCACACTCGAAGCCCAGGGTTATCATGTCGAGGATATTAAGATCCGTCAGCTCGGTACTGATAATTACACTAGCACTCGTGTTCTGGTCGCCCCCGGTATCGAAAAGCGTGAGGTCGTTCAGAATCTAGATAAGATCCACGTCGTTGGTGTTCGCACAGATCCCGATGGTACTAAGCTGTCACTCAAGCCCCCTGCCCCTCTTGACTCGAAGCGAGTAATGGTTAGATATTCTGAACAGGGCGGGGCTGACATGGATGGTGTTATTGAAATTCGTCGAGGTCTAAAAGACCTCAACTTGGGTAAGTCAAATTACGCCCAGGTTCGTATTTCTGTAGACGGAACCCATTACCTCAAGGGAATGGCGATCTACGCAGACGATCTTCCTGCTGGAAAAGATGTTCGTTTCAACACGAATAAATCCAAGAAAGTCCCCATGATCGGCGACGGTGATACAGTACTCAAGAAAATGAAAGACGATCCAGACAATCCGTTCGGTGCCGTTATCCGCCGACAGATGGAATACCTGGACTCCAAGGGTAACAAGAAGCTGTCGCCCGTAAATATCGTGAATGAGGAAGGTTCTTGGGGAGACTGGACTAAGACACTGTCGGCCCAGTTCCTTTCGAAGCAGAACTTGTCATTCGCAAAACAACAGCTGGATATTTCAACTTCGGAGAAGAAGGAACAGTTTGAGAAAATCATGTCTCTTACGAATCCCGTTCTCCGGAGAAAAGCTCTGCAGGAATTCGCGGACTCATGTGATTCGGATTCTGTCCGCCTTAAAGCAGCAGCTGTACCGAACCAGGCATATCAGGTTATTTTGCCAGTCAAGACCCTGAAGCCTACCGAGGTATATGCTCCGAACTTTAAGAACGGAACACAGGTTGCACTAGTTCGATATCCTCATGGCGGCACATTCGAGATCCCCATCGTCACTGTGAATAACGGACATAAGGGAGCCCGACGCACCATTGGTGAAATGGCTGCGGATGCTATCGGTATTCACCCCAAGGTCGCACAGCGTATGTCTGGTGCGGACTTCGACGGTGATACTGTCATGGTTATTCCGGTGACGCCAAAGAGTCGTATTCGTTCCACGTCTCCTCTCAAAGGTCTCGAAGGCTTCGACCCCTCTGCCGCATATCCTTCATACCCCGGCATGAAGGTGTTGACGGAGGCCGGCAAGCAGCGTGAGATGGGTAAGATTTCGAATCTTATTACCGACATGACAATCAAGGGGGCTACGGAAGCTGAACTAGCCAAAGCAGTCCGACACTCGATGGTTGTTATTGACGCCGCCAAGCATAAGCTGGATTATAAAACATCAGCCGTGGATAACGGTATTGATTCACTCAGGAAGAAATACCAAGGCGACGATAACGTGGCCACTCTTATTTCCCGTGCTAAATCAGATATGATCGTTCCTAAGCGGAAGCTCCGCTCCGCAGCAAAGGGCGGACCCATCGATCCAATCACGGGCCGTAAGGTATACGAGGACACAGGCGAATCATATACTGTGGTTAAAGAGTTCAAGACCAAGCCCCCTCGTGTGGATACCATGTTGCGTATGCAGAAGGTACCGCGCATGGAGTTGGTTGACGACGCGCGTAAGCTTTCATCTGGTACCCCCATGGAAGAACTATACGCAGGCTACGCCAACAACATGAAGACCCTGGCAAATAGGGCTAGGCGGGAGATCGTTGATACTCCCACCCTAAAAAGAGACCCCCTTGCTGCCAAGGAGTACTCGGACGAAGTGGCCTCTCTCAAGGAGAAGGTCCGTACGGCCCTCACTAATGCACCCAGGGAACGCCAGGCTCAATTGGTTGCCGGGGGTGTGGTGAAGGCAAAGGTCGACGAGAATCCTTCAATCACAAAGGAGGAGAGGACTCGACTCGAGTCACAGGCTCTCAAGGCAGCGCGTGCCAGGACAGGAGCCTCCCGTAAGGAGGTCCAATTCGACATCACCGACAACGAATGGAAAGCCATCATGAATGGTGCCGTTAGTAACGCCATGATGGAGTCCATTGCTAGGTATGCGGACCCCGAACGATTGAATGACCTATCCATGCCTAAAGACAAACCAGTCCTTTCGACTAGTGTGATTGCTCGTGCTCGTGCTATGGCTCGAAACGGTGCAACAACGTCTGAGATCGCAGAGATGCTTGGAATCTCTACGTCCTCCGTGCGAGAAGCTGTGAGAGGTTGATAGTCATGACAACTCGTTACCTTACAACAACTGACAATCCTTACGATCCTAAAGATGAGTTCGACTTGTGGTTTGCGTTCGACACGAACAATGGTTACAACTCTTGTGCTCTCCTTGATCGTGTGTGTAAGACAAGCTCAAACCTTAGTGATGCGTTGATTGCTGATGATGTGAATGAAGCAATCGATTGGATCATCGCTTGGGACACAACAGGATTGCGAACGTTCGTCGAACGATGAACGTCAGATGGATCGCAAGCCGGCGGATGACCGGTGCCCATCCCTAAGTACCCGGGGGGCTGGTAGCGCGATTACCACCCCCCGCCCAAATCGCGCCCCTCCTCGATTTACCCCCGGAGGGATATTTCGAGATGGGTTTTAGCCTACACGGCCTGGTTCTCTCATCGGCCGGTCTTTCATGCTCCTTTCAACCGGCGGTCGTGTAGGTTAAAACTCGTCTCGAACGAACCAAAAGAGGAGCATGTATGGTTAAAAAGCGGGGAAAACCCCCTACCAGCCCAGAAGAAGCGGAGCGATTGGCTATTGCAGGTGCGATGGATCTAGCCGCACAGCAGATTATGGACGGTACAGCGTCCAATTCTGTGATCCTACATTTCCTAAAACTCGGTGGAAGTAGGGAAAAGCTGGAACAAGAGCGCATTAAAGCGGATACTCTACTCGCACAGGCTAAAGTTTCGGCTCTTGAGTCGGCAGCCAGAACCGAAGAGCTTGTTTCGGAAGCGTTGGACGCCTTCAGGTTATATTCTGGAGAGCCCGATGCGCAGCTATAACGAATTGTCCAGGCTGGAGACCTTTGAAGAGCGATTAGAATACCTTTCCTTGAATGGAGAGTTCTTCGACGAGACCTTCGGCGGCTCCAGATGGATGAATCAGGATTTTTACAGGTCTGACGTCTGGCGAAAGGCTCGAACAGAGGCGATCGCTAGAGATCTGGGCTGCGACCTAGGTATAGAGGGCTATGAGATCTACGATGGTATCGTAGTTCATCATATAAACCCTCTAACGCCCCGACAATGCTCTGATGCGGACCCATGTATGTGGGATCTGAACAATCTTATTTGTGTATCTAGAGATACACACAACGCTATTCACTACGGAACGTCTCCTTTGGCCTTGGTTGACTTTGAGCCTAGGTCTCCCGGAGACACGACATTATGGGGGAGGAGGATCTCGTGACCATTCTAGAAGAGACGAAACGGTATCTTAACATCGAGAATGAAGACACCGATTTCGATCTCGAGCTAACCGACGCTATTGAGAACTCCCTCATGACTGCCACGCAGTTGACAGAGGATCCAGCTCTTCCTCAATCCGCGTCGGATGACTATCCAACCACGGTACTCGGTAGAATGCTGCGACAGTACGTCAATTACTCTGTCAAGCTAGCATTCGATCCACCGGCCACATCATTCACGATCGAGGCCATCAAGCAACTAAGGAGTGAGATCGAGTGGAGACTCACAATTCAGAGGAACTAGCACACTACGGCGTCCTTGGTATGAAGTGGGGCGTCCGTAAGCAGCCTGAAAACAGCACGGGTTCGGCCGTCAAGTCTAAGGCAGAAAAGGATAAGATCGCTGCTGATCGAGCAGCTGAGGCTCAGGCGAAGATCGACCGAAAGAATGCCGAGAAGGCCGCTAAGGCCGCTGCCAAGAAGGCAGCCAGTGCTGCTAAAAAGGCTGCTAGCGGTGCCAAGAAGGCCGCTAGCGGTGCCAAGAAGGCTGCTGGTGCAGCTCGTCAGAAGCTATCTAAGGCCAGTGCCGATCACGCTCAAAAGAGGGCTGAAGCAGCCCGCAAGAAGCTTGAAAACCAGAAGCTTCGAGAAGCTCGAAAGGCTGAGCAGGATCGAAAGAAGAAGCAGCGTGACGCGGAACGCGCACAGAAGAAGCATGAGCGTGAAGTCAAGCAGCACGAGCGCGATGAGAAGAAGAAGGCTAAGGAAGCAGAAAAGCAAGCTAAGCTTGAGAAGTATGCGACCACGCCAAAGGGCGGTCTTACTCGAGACCAGAGGAAGGCACTCCCCAAAAATCTGACCACTACAGATCTCATCGAACAAAATAAGCGTCTCCAGCTCGAGAAGACCAACTCTGAACTGAAGGCGAAGCTCGCAGAGTATGAGAAGGCCAACCGATCTCAGTTCGCGAAGCTCGCAGACACGTTCGTGAGTGAGGCCAGCTCGAACCTGACCAAGTACGCAGCCAAGAAGGCTAGCGACATGCTAATCGGAGCCATCGATTCCAACCTGTCTACGGGTAGTATCAAGGCTCTGGCTAAGGAAGCAGATCGAGCTACTGGCCTTTCCGAGGTCATAAAGAAGAAGGATAAGAAGTAGTGACGCTGTCTAATACGGCCACACCCAAATACTATGGAGAATTCCGAGATAAAGTCCTAGCTGGAGAAATTCCGGTCTCTCGAACCATTGAAATGGAGATGAACCGTATTGATGATCTTATTGCTAATCCTCGTTACTATTACGACGACCAGGCAATCGAGGGCTTCATCGCTTTCTGCAATAACGAGATGACTCTGACTGATGGAGCAGACCTGACACTACTCGACAGCTTCAAACTTTGGGCTGAGAGTCTGTTGTCGTGGTTCTACTTCGAACGCGTCACCAAGTTCATACCCGATGAGAACGGTCACGAAGGTAAATACGTTCAGGTAGACGAGAAGAGAAGGCTTGTAAACAAGCAATATCTTATCGTCGCTCGAGGCGCCGCTAAATCGATGTATATGTCGTTCATTCACGCGTATTTCCTTACGATTGATACGGCGACTACGCATCAGATCGCAACGGCGCCTACAATGCCTCAGGCAGAAGAAACGCTGAGCCCCTTTAAGACTGCTATTACGCGGTCTAGGGGTCCTCTGTTCAAGTTTCTGACCGCTGGCAGCGTACACTCGACGTCGGGAGGTAACCGGAACAAGGCTCTCCTTACGCCGACCAAGCGAGGTATCGAGAACTTCTCGACCAAGTCACTGCTTGAAGTTCGTCCCATGAACGTCGATAAGCTTCAGGGCCTGCGAACCAAAGTAAACACCGTTGATGAATGGCTCTCCGGAGACGTTCGACAGGATGTCATCTCGGCTCTAGAGCAGGGCGCATCCAAACTCAACGACTGGGTGATCCTCGCGGTCTCGTCCGAAGGTACAGTTCGAAACGGCATCGGCGATTCGATCAAAATGGAGTTACTTAGCATCCTAAAGGGAGACTACTACGATCCTCATACTTCCATCTGGTACTACAGACTGGATGACGTTGAGGAAGTAGCAGATCCCAACATGTGGATCAAAGCGCAGCCGAACATTGGTAAGACCGTGTCCTACGATACTTACCAGCGAGACGTCGCTCGAGCTGAGAATGTACCCTCAGCCCGTAACGACATCCTGGCTAAGCGGTTCGGAATTCCGATGGAGGGGTATACGTACTTCTTCACATACGAAGAAACGATCCCCCACCAGAAGAGGGAGTACTGGCAGATGCCATGCGCTATGGGAGCGGACCTTTCGCAAGGTGATGACTTCTGCGCCTTTACGTTCCTCTTCCCATTAGGTGATGGTACATTCGGAGTTAAGACTCGAGCCTATATTACGACCAGAACCTTCGACAAGCTACCCGCAGCGGGGCGCGTCAAGTACGAATCCTTCATTCGTGAGGGGTCACTACAGGTTATGGACGGAACCATCCTCGACATGATTGCGGTGTATAACGATCTAGATGATTATATCATCCGATCTGAATTCGATGTCCGAGCTTTCGGATACGATCCGTACAACGCTAGAGAGTTTGTCGAGCGCTGGGTGACTGAAAACGGACCATACGGAGTCCACAAGGTCATTCAGGGCGCCCGAACTGAGTCTGTTCCGCTCGGTGAACTTAAAAAGCTGTCGTCCGATAGGCATCTGCTCTTCGATCAAGAGCTGATGTCCTGGGCGATGGGTAACACAATCACAATCGAAGATACTAATGGCAACCGAAAGATCTTGAAGAAACGAATGGATCTCAAGATCGATAGCGTCGCAGCTCTAATGGACGCTTGGGTCGCCTACAAACAACAACTAGACGACTTCGCGTAGAGAGGAGGTCATATGGGTATCCGATCGAGGCTTATGAGCGCCTGGAATGTATTTACTAACAACGACTCTAATTCGTTGATTACCCGGACATATAGTGAATACAGACCCAGGTACCGCTCTGGTGGTAGCGTTAACCTAGTTCAAACGCTATACAACAAAATTGCACTCGACGTATCTAACACGCCAATTCGACACGTACGCGTAGATCAAAATGGCAGATATGACTCGGAACAGCCTAGTAAGCTAAACGAATGCCTATCGCTCATGGCTAACATAGACCAGACGTCCAATAGTCTGATCTATGAACTCGTATACACAATGCTTGAGCATGGGTCAGCTGTTCTGGTCCCAGTAGATACGGACATCCAACTGAATGAGGAAGGCTCGTTTGACGTCCTTTCACTTCGCGTTGGTCGAGTTGTCAACTGGTACACCGACTCCGTGGATGTGGATGTCTACAACGACCGTACCGGTAATAGGGAAACCATCACGGTTTCCAAGAATTCTGTCTGTGTCGTCCATTCCCCGCTGTACGACGTGACCGCAACAAACGGTTCGTTGGCTCAGCGACTCGCTCGTAAACTCGACGCCCTGGACGCTATTGACAATAGCGCTCTGGGCAAGAAACTGGACCTTATCATCCAGCTTCCCTATTCAGTTCGAGGAGAGCTTAGACAACAGCAGGCAGAAAGTCGACGCGAGGCCATTGAATCGCAGCTTCGAAACTCTGAAATCGGCGTAGCCTACGTCGATGGAGCCGAGAAGATCACTCAGCTAAACCGTCCCGTGGAAAACAACCTACTAGATCAGGTTAAGTATCTGACGGAGCAGCTCTACAATGCTCTAGGCTTTACCGAGAGCGTATTCAATGGCACCGCGGACGCGGAGACCAACCTGTCCTACTACAATAGGACAGTCCGACCGATCTTGGACAGTATCACCAAGTCGGCAACCATGGTCTTCTTGACTAGGACCGCTCGAACTCAGGGGCAGCGTATCATTTACGTTCGTGATCCCTTCTCTTCGGCGTCCCTAGACTCGGTCGCGTCGATGGCGCAAACGTTCATTACCAACCTGGTGATGACGCCTAACGAGATTCGATCCATTATCGGTCTGCCTCAGGCTACAGATCCTAAGGCTGATCAGTTGGCGAACCCGTACACAAGCTCTGCAAACGCAGAATCCAAACAGGAGGTTCAAAATGACAGTGTCGATGGATCTTGACACTAGCAAGGCCGACTTCTCCGGCTGGGCCACTGTTGCCGGCGTTAAGTGTACCGACGGCCGTACTATCGGCCACGATGCATTTTCGCAGAACGATGGGGCCGTTGTGCCTCTTGTTTGGCAGCACGGTCACGGTGAAGTCACCAATGTTCTCGGTCATGCAATGCTCGAGAACCGAGGTAAGGGCGTGTACGCCTACGGCTTCTTTAATGGAAGTCAGCAGGCCGATCACGCACGCGAACTGATTGAGCATGGTGATATCAACGCCATGTCGATCTTCGCAAACCAGCTCCGACAGAATGGACCCATTGTTGAGCATGGAAACATCGTTGAGGTTTCCCTTGTTCTTCGAGGAGCCAATCCCGGAGCTACTATCGAGAACGTTGCTGTGGCTCACAGCGACGACTCTGGATACTCCGCAGTCATTCGAATCACGGAAGACGACGCGGCTCATGAAGACTTCGAGGGCGGGGAAGAAGAAACCGCCAACGAAGAAGATTCCTCTCCCGAGGGGGATCGTACCATCGGTGACATTCTCTCGGATCTCACCGAAGAACAGATGGAGGCCGTCAACTACTTGATCGCCGCCGCAATCGACATGGAATCCGAAGAGGACTCCGAAGAGGACTCCGAAGAAACCGACGAAGAAACCGACGAAGAGGAAAACATGAAGCACAACATCTTCGAGAGCACCGATAAGGACGCTCAGAACACCCTGTCCCACTCGGATTTCGCCGCTATTGTTGAGCGCGCGAAGACGAACGGCACCACCCTGTCCGAGGAACTGCGTCACGCAGACTACGGTATCGAGAACATCGGCTACCTGTTCCCCGACGCCAAGTCCATCACGGATGAGCCCATTACTCTCGATCGCGATCAGAGCTGGGTTTCGGTCGTTATGGGAGGCACCAAGCACTCCCCGTTCGCCCGCATCAAGTCGATCTTCGCGGACATCCGCGATGATAAGGCGAGGGCTAAGGGTTACGCCAAGAAGGCTGCGAAGAAGACCGATGAGGTTATCAAGCTGCTGATGCGTACCACCTCTCCCACGACCATCTACAAGAAGCAGCGTCTGGATCGTGACGACATCGTCGACATCACCGACATGAACGTCGTCTCCTGGCTGAAGAACGAGATGAAGGGCAAGCTCAACGAGGAAATCGCTCGTGCGATCCTCCTGGGTGACGGCCGTACCGAGTCTGACCCGGATAAGGTGAACGAGGAGGCGATTCGCCCCATCATCAAGGAGAACGAGCTCTACGCGATCCACAAGGCTCTCGAGCACGACACGACCGACGAGACTCTGGTCGACGACATCGTTCTGGCGTCTGCAGACCTCGAGGGCTCCGGTTCCCCGACGCTGTTCATCGACAAGAAGCGCCTCGTTTCGCTCCTTCTGCTGAAGGATAAGAACGGTCGTCGCATCTACGAGACCGAGGCTTCCCTTGCCGCTGCTATGGGCGTCTCGAAGATCGTCACTGTCCCGCAGATGAACGGTTTCGAGCACCAGGTCAAGGGTGTCGACACCGAACTCCTCGCCATCGTGGTCGACCTGCGCGACTACACGATCGGCTCCAACGCCGGTGCTGAGCTGGGTATGGCCGAGACGTTCGACCTGGATTTCAACCAGTACAAGTACCTCATGGAAACGAGGCTGTCGGGTTCTCTGACAGCCCCGTATTCCGCGCTCACGATTTCTCGCATGAAGGCCTGAGTGCATGTCGAAGTTTAGCGGTAAGCTAGGCTTCGTAACTACGGTAGAGTCGGAGGAAGGTGTCTATCTGGAGGAACGAAAAGAAGTACCAGCTAAGGGATTCCTTCGCAGGATCTCGAACCGGTATAAGAATTCGGACTCCGTAAACACCAACCTCCGACTCTCCAACGAAGTTAGCGTAATCGCAACTCCGTGGATGAACAACCATTTGATGGACCTTCGATACGTAGTGTGGAAAGGTTCAAAATGGGAGGTACAATCAGTATCTATCGATCCACCACGAGTTACGATCAATCTAGGAGGTCTGTATGCGCACGTATAAGGACCTCCTACATCTTCTCAGGAAGGCTGTAGCCCATAACAGGGTATACTTTCAGCCGCCTGAGAACCTTAAGATGGACTACCCTGCGGTGCTGTTCCATCTGTCCCGTAATAAGTCGACACATGCTTCGGATCGTCGGTATAAGGATAGTCTCGAGTACACAGTGACTCTGATCACCAAAGACCCACAACCCGATGCGATCGACGCTATTCTCGACATACCTTACACAACGCTAGACACGACATACACCTCTGAGGGTATGAATCACTTCGTGTTTACAACCTACCTCTAAGGAGAAATCATGGCACCCATCAAGTGGGACGAAGAAGGCCAGCACGTTTACCAGACTGGCGTCAACAAGGGCGTGTTGTTCCCTTACGACCTCAAGCAGAACCGTTACGGTAACGGCGTGGCCTGGAACGGCCTCAAGTCGGTTTCCGAGAGTCCGGAAGGCGCTGAGTCTTCGGACGTCTACGCGGATAACATCAAGTACCTGACGCTGATTTCGGCAGAGAACCTGAAGTTCACGATCGAGGCGTACACGTACCCTGACGAGTTCGCAGTGTGCGACGGCACCGCTGCTCTTCTCGCCGGTGTCAACATCGGCCAGCAGCCTCGTTCGCGCTTCGCGTTCTCGTACTGCACCAAGCTCGGCAACGACACCAAGGGCGACCAGTATGGTGAGCTTCTGCACATCATCTACGGCGCTATGGCGGCACCTTCCGAGAAGGCTTACAACACCATCTCGGATTCGCCCGAGGCTATCGCGTTCTCGTGGGAGTGCTCGACGACTCCGATCAACGTGACGGGTGCTCAGCCCACCTCGCTGATCACGATCGACTCTACCAAGCTCACCCCCGAGAAGTACAAGAAGATCACCGACAAGCTGTATGGCGTCGCTGGTCCCGCTACGCTGCTCACTCCCGACGAGATTAAGACGCTCGTGGCGGCATGATCTCACTAACGCTTGAACTCCCCGGGGAAGAGCGGTTCGACGAGGACTCGTCCACGTTCGTAACCATGCCTTCGTACACTTTACATCTAACACACTCACTGGCAGCCGTGAGCAAGTGGGAGTCAGTCTACAAACGCTCGTTTCTAGACAACCCTCCCGCTACTCCGGAAGAAACAGTGTACTATGTAGAATGTATGTCGGAGGAACCTCTCCCCGGGGATTTCATGCGTCGACTTGATCGAAACGTTCAGGTCAAAATAGCAGAATACATCGCCGACGAAGCCTCTGCCACTCATCTACTAGACCCGCCTTCCAGGGGCGGACCAAAAGATTCCATGACCAGTGAACTCATCTACTGGTATATGTCGCAGTTTAACATCCCGTATGAGTGCGACAAGTGGAATCTAAACAGACTACTTACACTGATTAAGCTTTCCGCCGCTAAACAGGGCGGTAGTAATGCCAGCGCCAGTGCAACAGCAGCTCAACGAGCAGCTATGAATAAGGCCCGTCGGGCTAAATACAACTCGAAAGGTTAATTGTGGATTTTTCCAATCTCATTGCTGATAAGCAGTACTTCATCAACCGATCGTTTACCCGAGGTCGCGAGGGTAAGGACATCGAGTTCATCGTTCTGCACCACAACGCCGGAGTCCGTCAGTCTACAGAGACTGTAGGTAACTTCTGGGAAGGCGCCGGAACTTCGGCGCACTACCAGGTCGAGGTCGATGGCACCATCGGACAGACTGTCCATGATTACGATACTGCGTACCATGCCGGTAGCTGGGAAGCTAACACCAAGTCCATCGGTATCGAGCACGCCAACATCACGGGCCCCAACGATGGAACGCCTTGGGACATCTCTGAAGCCACGATCAAGTATGGTGGTTACCTTACTGGCGCTCTCTGCTACGGATACGGTCTTGGCTCGCCGACCTGGGGCTGGAATGTGTTCCCGCACTCCGATTTCTCGTCGACTGCCTGCCCGTTCCAGCTTCGCGACAAGTATCGCGATGCTTATATGGGCTACGCAGTCGAGATGTACAATCGCCTCTCCGGTGGCGAGGTCGCTCCTGCGTACGCTCCTCCCGCGGTTACCACGGTCGACCGACGAGAGCAGCTCGCTAAGGTCCTGCACTGCTCTGCAGATGCTTCCGACCTGAACCTTCGAGCGCTCGTCCTCGTTTCCGCGTCCGACTGGGGCGGTAACAACTTCCCGTGCGGTATCGAATTCGCGCAGGAAGTCGTCGGAACCGAGGTCGATGGTGTCTGGGGTGAGCTTTCGGAAGAGGCTCACGACGAAACCGTTGCTGAGGTTCAGCGAATCCTCGGCGTGACGACCGACGGTATCGTGGGCCCGATCACTGCGACCGAACTTACTCGCGTGATCAACAACTAACAGAAAGGAGGGCCGTCATGATTGAGATGAGTTTCAAAGGAGACTTCGACACGTCAAAATGGCTGCAAAGAGTAAAGGATCAGAACCTTCGTTCTGTACTTGGCGATGCGGCCTCACGTGGTCTGGCGGCCCTCCAATCTGCAACCCCGGAAAAGACTGGTAAAACAGCCAGTTCCTGGGCTTACAAGACGGTTAAAACCAGTCGAGGTATTAAGATCGTCTGGTATAACACCCATGTTGTTGATGGAGTGCCTATTGCCATCATCCTGCAATACGGACACGGTACTAGGCAGGGCGGATACGTAAAGGGTCAAGATTACATTAACCCTGCTATGCGCCCGATTTTCAAAGAGATCGATGAAATGGTGAGAAAGGCACTCGAGTAACATGGCAAAGTCTATTGAAAACAAGGTCGTGAGTCTTGAACTCGACGACTCCAAGTTCTCCTCCAAGGTCGAGGGTGTTCTTAAGAACGTCACCCGGCTCAAGGAGGGAATGAACTTCAAGACTGCAACAACCGGTCTTGATGGAATCAACCCGGCAGCCCAGAACGCTGCTAAGGGTATGAATGGCCTCGCCACCAGTGTTAAGAATGTAAACACTACCATCAACGGGGCCTCTTCAGGCGCAACTGCGGGTACGGCGAACATCGGTGCTGTCGCTAAGCAGACCTCGACGAACTTTACAATGCTCGGTGGTGCCGCTTCTGTCGCACTCGGTAATATCGCGTCGAAGGCTATTATGGCCGGAGGCTCGATGCTCAGCTCCTTCGCGTTCGGACCGATTCTGGATGGCTTCCGTGAATACGAGAACCAGCTTAACGCGGTTCAGACTATTCAGGCCAACACCTTCTCCAAGGGTGAGACTGTAGCCACTATTAACGCGGCCCTCGACGAGCTGAACCAGTACGCTGATAAGACGATTTACTCGTTCAGTGAAATGACCAAGAACATTGGTATGTTCACATCAGCAGGCGTCGGTCTGAAGGAATCGGTCTCCTCGATTAAGGGCCTTTCCAACGTGGCCGCTATGTCTGGTGCGTCTTCGGCACAGGCAGCCACGGCTATGTACCAGCTTTCGCAGGCACTGTCAACAGGTGTCGTGAAGCTGCAGGACTGGAACTCGATCGTCAACGCTGGTATGGGCGGCGAACAGTTCCAGGAATCGCTTAAACGAACTGCTCGAACCTATGGTGTCGCAGTCGACGAGATCATCGAGAAGAAGGGTTCATTCAGGAACTCTCTGGCTGATGGTTGGCTTACATCGGAGATTATGATCGAGACGCTCGCCCAGTATACTGGCGATCTCTCTAAAGAACAGCTCCTGAACGCCGGTTACACCGAAGAGCAGACTGAAGAAATCATGAAGCTCGCGGAGACCGCAAACGATGCCGCTACGAAGGTTAAGACTTTCGCTCAGCTTATGGACACCGTTGCAGAATCCCTGGGCTCTGGTTGGGCGTCTCTGTTCCGAACCTTCTTCGGCGACTTCGAGCGAGCTAAAACGCTCTGGACTGGCGTCAGTGACGTCGTCAACGGTGGTATTAGCGCGTTCTTCGATGCGATGCAGGGGATCTTGGATCGCTGGGACGAGCTCGGTGGATGGTATGAGTGGTGGTATGCTCTTGGAGATCTTTGGAAGGCCGTGTCAAAGCCACTCATTGCAATCGGTAAGGCAGTCAAGGATGTTTTTACCGGCGATGCTGGCGCAGCGCTATTCGAATTCTCGAAGTTCCTCCACCACGAAATCGCCAACTGGCTGATCATGTCTGACCAGATGGCATCCGACATCGGTCGAATCTTCAAAATGGTAGCCCAAATCATCTGGCCGGTGGTTAAGGCACTGTTCGGATTCGGAGCTGCAATCGGTCAGGTGGTTATCGCTGCGATCAAGATCGGCCTGATCCTTGTTGGAGCCCTAGTTAAACCCCTGCTGCAAGTAGGCGGTAAGATCTCCGATATCGTTGATGTCTTCGCTAACTGGTTCAGTCAAATGACCGGTGGCACGGACATCCTTGGAGCTCTCGGATCTGTCCTTAGCACGGTGGTTGGATGGGTTCAGTCTCTTGCAGATTGGTTCGTCCAGCTCACGAGTCTCGCGATCGCGCCATTCTTCAATGGAATCCGTACGGTGATCGAAGCCGTACTTCCTCCTATCGGAGAATTCTTCGGAGTTCTTAAGGATGCCGTTAAGAATGTGTTTGGACCTCTCGTCGAGGGACTGACTGGCCTCGGCGGATCGTTTGACGCGTTCCTAAACGACACGTCAAGCCCGTTCGGTAAGATCACCAGGATCATTCAGGACTGGGGTATCTCCTTCTATAAGTCTATGGAAGGCGTCGCTAAGGAGATCGGACCCAAGTGGTCGGCGAAGGTCAAGGCTTTCGGTGATTCCATCAAGCCGATCACCGAGAACCTCGGTAAGGGTCTAGGGACAGCAGTCAGTAACGCATCCAAGGCTCTCGGTAGCTTCTGGGAAGAATCCAAGCCCGGTCTACTCCTAGCTTGGAATGAAACCATCAAATCCGTCTCGGAAGCCTTCAAGAGGTTCGGCGAAAAGATTAAAGAAGTCGGGGATATTATCGCTGGCTTCTTTGGACCTCAGATCGACGCTGTCAAGAATTTCGGCCAAGCAGTTGGTGACGGCTTTAAGCGCATCGGCGAAGGACTGACTTTCAGCTCGGCGTTCTCCGGAATCTCTAACGGATTCATGACGATGATCGATTCGTTCGGACCTCTGGGCGATCTTATCGAAATTGTCGTGGATCTATTCGGAAAGCTCGGACAGACACTGAAGAATATCAAGGATAATATCCTTGAGGGGGTCTCTACATCTGGATCTACGCTTAATAAGGTTCTCGGTGGGTTCGCACAGACGGTTCGAAGCGCATTCGATGCTTTCGGTATTCTAGGCGCCGTCCTAGTGTCGGTAGCTAAGGGTTTCACAGCTCTAGCTACAGCGGCTATGACTGCGATCTCGACTCTGATTGGTGGACTCACGTCAGGTCTCGGTGCAATTAAGGACTTCGCGGCCAGCTCTGATGCATTCGCTTCATTCAAGAAGAACATCGGAACATCCCTAAAAAACGTCGGGGATATGATTTATGGTTTCTGGATCGGCCTAGGCGATAGTCTGAAGAAAATGTCGCTGAGCGACATTCTAAGCGGTGCTCTTCTTGGTGGCGGTCTTGCTATGGGTTTCAAGACTCTTCAGAACCTACTTGGTGGGTTCCAGAGTATTACCGACTCAGCGAGCGGCCTTATGGGTAAGATCAGCGGTGTGTTTGGCGAGCTTAAGACTGCTCTTAGCTCGCTGACTGAAGCCATCAAGGCTAAGACACTGCGAGATATTGCCGTCTCCATCTTGATTCTAGTTGGAGCGCTATTCATCTTGGCTATGCTCCCGGCAGACAAGCTAATTCAAGGCGCAATCGCTATCGGGGTCCTGGCTAAGATTCTCACCACTGCTCTATCTAGCCTGTTCGCGATCAAGACCGACCTTAAGAAGATGAGTGCTCTGTTTGGGGCTCTCTTCATGCTTAGTGGCGCGCTGCTTGTACTGTCTATCGCAGTCGCTATCATGGGCTCTATGGATGTTAAGACCCTCGGACAGGGTCTTATCGCCATCGGACTCATGGTCGAGGGTATGGCGAGGGTAGTCGATAAGATGGCCTCCAAAGAGAAGAAGATGGTCTCCGGTGTAGCAGCGCTACTAGGGATGGCAGTCGCAATTAACCTATTGGTCGCGCCGGTTGCGCTTCTTGGCTTACTTCCCACGGGAGTAATCACCCAAGGTTTGATCGCAGTCGGCCTGCTAATGGCCGGTATCGCTGCCTTCGTCAAGTACATTGATGACAGCAAAGACTCCTTGGGGCAGATGGTCGGCACTGCAGTGGTACTGAACCAACTCGCGGGAGCTATCGCCGTTCTGGCTGGTGTTGTGGCACTACTCGGCACGATTCCAACGGGTACCTTGATTCAAGGCATCCTCGGAATGGCGGCCGTAATGGTCATGATGGTTCTAACCGTGAATAACATCGAGGTGAAATCTCTAACCGGAGTATTTAGTTTGGTTATCATGGCCGGTGCCATGCTTATCGCAGCTAAGGCACTGGAAGAGATTGCCAGCATGTCGTGGGGCGATTACCTTAGCGCTGTATTTAGACTGGGTCTTGTAATTGCAGGCCTCGTCTATGCCGCAAACTCCGCGGAAGCTTCTCTAGAAGGTGTTGGTGCAGTTGCGTTGCTCGCTGGTGCAGTTCTACTCCTAGCTGGTGCGCTTTCCATTATCGGAGGCATGAGTATGGAGCAGATCGGTAACGCACTGCTCGGTCTGGCTGGCGGTCTGATTATTCTGCTAGGCGCAGCTGCAATCGCACAGTTTGTGACTCCAGGGCTTCTTGCTCTTGCGCTTGCTATCGCTGCTATCGGAGCGACCGTAGTCGGAGTTCTAGCTGGCATTACCATTCTGGTGATGGCCTTTACGGCATTTATCAGCGTGATCAGTATGGCGGGACCAGCTATCGGTACTGGTATGGTAGCAATTGCTTCTGGTATCGCAGCGGGTGCGGCCATCATTGCGGCGGCATCCCCGGCAATTGAGGCGGCGCTGGTGGGCGTAGCAAATGCTGTTCGAAACGCAGCCCCAGCTCTTGGTAAGGCTCTGAAGGCCATGATTAAGGCCCTCGGTCCGGCTCTTGTCGAACTTATCAAGGTCTTGGGTGATGGCGTTAGGCAGCTCGCTATCGAACTGATCCGTATCATCACCGAACAAGGACCAGGTTTGATCGGGGCCGCTCTCGGGCTCGTGGTAAGCCTATTGGATCAGCTCGTAGATAACCTACCTACGATCCTCACGAGGCTGTTTGAGATTCTCGATATGGTGCTCGCCGCTATCGATGGATACCTGCCTACATTCGCAGCTCACCTGCTCTCCTGGCTAACCTCGATTCTTGATTTCCTACAGCAATTGACTCCGCTGGTACTCCAATTCGTTCTGAATTTGGTTATTAGCATCATCAATACTCTCGCCGAGAACATACCGCAGATGGTTGAAGCAGGTGTTAACCTGATTAACGCGTGGTTGACGGGTATGGCTAGTATGGCGGCTGGAATTATTGATGCAGCGTTCAATGCTCTTATCACGTTTATCAACGCATTCTCGAATGCAATCGATCAGCGTGGTCCCGAGCTAAAAGCAGCTGTTAGTAAGCTAGTCAATAGTATCAAGAATTTCATCTTCGGCGACATTAACAATGTTGCTGGCGACATCGGATCCCACGCTATGTCAATCGGTAGAAACATAATTGACGGTATCGTGAACGGCATTAATAACGCTAAGAATGCAGTCATCAACCTGATGCGTAACCTTGCGAGTAGCTGTCTCGATACCGTCAAGAGCTTCCTCGGCATTCACTCACCATCAAGGAAGTTCGCCGAAGTCGCGAAGTTCATGATGCTTGGCATGTCAAAGGGCCTCGGAGACAATGAGGACATGGTTTACCGCGATCTGAAGGATATTTCCGAGAAGATTCTCGACACCATGGACGTCAACATGGATTACGCGCCTGTGATTAAGCCCACAGTCGATACGTCCGAGATCCAAAGCCTACGCGACCTAGAACTAAGCGGCGTTCACGCGTCCGTTATTGGTTCATCGGTTCAAAATGGCAGCCAAATGCAGCAAGAGATCCGAGCACTCCGCGAGGAACTGAAGAACAACCAGACCCCAACGGTCTTCAACCAGTACAATACGTCTCCCAAGGCGCTTGATCTGAACGAGATCTATCGTCAGACCGAACGCCAGATCGAACGAATGAAAAGGATTTGATCGTCATGCCCATCTCAAGAATCTCACTTTGGTCTCTCGTCAACCTTAAAAGGCTAGATTTCGACCTAAACGTCATTCAACAGGGATGGGTGGCCCAAATCATCGAGGGTACGTTCGGTGATAAAACTAGCTTTAGTTTTACGGATGGTAATCTTACGAGCGTCGAGTCTTCAACTATCGACATCAACGTTCGTCTTACACCCGTAGTTACTATCACCGAGCGTACCCCCGAATCGATTCTTAATTTCCTTGCCGGAGTTGCTAGGAAATCTGAGGTAATTATAACCGATACAGACATTCCCGGTCTAAGTATTAAATACACGACCCAAAACGACGTATCGACCGCGACACTTTCAGAAACCCCCACTTCTAGCTGGTCTCAAGCATGTATCGTTAGGGAGATCAAGTATAACTATTCTGCAAATCCAGCCACAATCGAATTCACCATTTCAACAACCAAGCCTTTTCTAAGAGGCTCGGTTCTTGATTTTTACTATAAACTGAAAAATACACCTAAAGCCGACTCTTATTCTCAGTTTAGTACCATCTTTAATCGACTAACAGAGTTGAATGTGCAGGGAGATATCGAGGGGTTAGCATTAGCACTACCTCCGGGCTACAAAGGCAATTCTGAAACTGTAAGTGTCAATAACTTCCCCTACAAAATGTACGTCCGCACCGAAGACGCGACCAAACCATGTGAAGCATGGATTCAAACATCTGCCCAAGGACGTAAATCATTCAGTTTTGTAGGGGGTGCGAACAGCATAACCTCATATGCATACATTGAAGACGCATACCCTATGTTTAGCGCCAATGTAGTCAGAGAAGTTATAGCTAACTACGGTGATAAGGGGTATCAGATGGGGATGCCGATAGGAAAAGCAAGTTCCTGGGTTAGATTTGTACATATGAAACGAGGTCTGTAACCAATGCCAACCACGGTACAAGTTCATAAACCAAGGACTTCACAGTTTGACACCTACCCGGTCTTTGACCTTCTAATCAATCAAGATCTAAAGACCTCGTCTCTAAAATTTAGGTCTACCGATCCTAACGCCCCTATTCCAGGTAGCCTAGTAGCCGTTTTTTCAGCAGCAAATTTGGCGTTCATAGTCGAATCCGTAACAACGGACTTCAACGGTGTCGTAGAGGTTAACTGCATATCGGCCTGGGAGTTTCTAAAGCGTAGAAATTGGCAGTCGTATAGTAAAAGAGACAAGTTTAAACCCAGATCTGATGGTCAAACATACTATAATTTCTTCAGATGGATGAATGCCGTTCCAAATCAGAGAATGGGTTTCAATTGGGCTAGCTCACTTCCTTATACGGATCTTAATGATGTAGACGTGGATCCGGCTACATCAGTTTATGATCTGGTATGCGATATGATTGCTAGCCGAAACCTAGCACTAGTTTCGACCATCGTACCTTACGCATCGAATTACGGAGTCACTGAGGTAGATCTAGCCCTTTTAGATCTAGATCGGAATACTTCATTCGTATCTATCGATGGTATGGATTACGTGAAAGCTTCGTTCACGAGAAGACTCCCCGAAAATCCAACGCACTGGACAATTATCGATACTTTAGATTCTGGGAATTATAAAGTTTCGTCTAGAGGCAACATTCGAACATGGAGGCAGAATCACGCGTATATGTTCGATAGCGGGGAGTACAAAGGTGCTTACCGTTACGAGACCGCCATTCAAGGTGATTCTAAGAAACAGTGGGGACCTCTTACTATTGGTATTAGGCCTGGAGAACTAAAGACATCGTCCGTTGAGGTTGATAAACTAAATAGCGATGACTTTGGTAATTTGACTATCGGGAGGCCTGTGTCATTCTCAGCTCTCGGTATGTTTGTTACAGGATATGTTATTAGTAGAACTATCAGTGGCGGTCAGATCACCAACTATTCGGTCAAGGTTCAACCAGATCACTTCTACAAAGATGGGAGGGACGTCACGGGAGAATGGATGTAGGAAGACTTATCGAAGTCCTCCTGCCTTTGGGTTCAGCGCTTCTTGGTGGCTCGGGCTTATGGGCTTGGCTTCAAGCCAGATCCACCAAGCATCATGCCGTAGATGATCTTCTCATCGGCGTGGCTCGCTCGCAAATCATCACGCTCGGTCGGTACTACATCGAGAGGGGCTATATCCTAATCGATGAGTACGACGACTTTTACAACTACTTGTATAAGCCGTATGTCGAAATGGGCGGTAATGGATTGGGAAGAAGGATCTTCGAAGAGGTCGAAGATCTCCCAATGCTACCTAAAGGTAGCGACGGAAGGAAAGAATTATGAAGAACCATCACTACGATGCGCTCAAGAACGTTGCTCTGCTGTGGATCCCCGCACTGGCGACGTTCGTCAACACTGTTGGTATGGTGTGGGGAATTCCCTACACCAATGAGGTCACCGCTACCATCACGGCGCTGGGTGTTCTTATTGGAGCGGGTCTCAAGGTCAGTTCCAACAACTACACTCCACCCGTCGACGGAGACCTCGTCATCACCAAGCACGATGAAGTCTATGCTGATTTCCCGGCAGAGCCTTCCAAGCTTAATGATGGCGACACTATCACAATGAGGGTTACGAAGCCTTCCGGGACTTCAGACTAATAAAAACACGGGCTATAGTGAGATATATTCACTAGAAAGGAGCATCTCATGCCCAACGTCGAACGCCTCTACGAACACGAGGACCTCGAGAACGAAGTTCTTAATTGGCTCGGCGGGGAAGACCCCTCCACAAATGAATACACTACCGCTGTCGGTAACCTCGAAAGGCTGCATCGGCTCGCTAAAGATTCAGATCTTAAGCAGAAGCTGATCCCCTCTTCGGAGACTATCGCCAACGGGGCTGTTTATTTGCTGGGTCTCCTCGCCGTGCTCAATTACGAGCAGACTCACGTCCTCGCCTCGAAGGCATTCGGAATGCTGAAGTTCCGTCGCTAGAACTCTCAAAACCTATAACTCCAGAAAAACTGGGGTTATAGGTTTTTCTCGCAAAATCTACAACGAGCATAATGAGAACTAACAACCTCTATGAAAGGACTCATCATGTTTGTTTACATCGCTCTCAGCGTTGCTATCATCGCCCTCGCGATCGTTTCGATCATCCTCTATTTCATGAATGCCCACTGCAAGATGCAGGACGAAGCCATTCACGAGCTCATGGCTCGCAACAATGCGCTTCGCACTCATATCGTGGTCGCTCATGAAATGGTCGTGCGCGAATCCGATTACACTCAGGCGTATCTCAGCAATGTTGTGTACCGACTCAGCATGTCTGAAGACTGATTCAACACACAGCTCTCACCTATAACCCAAACACGGGTTATAGGCTTTATGCACAAAATCTGCACGTCCTATAATGAGAACTACCAACCTCTATGAAAGGACCAAAAATGTTCACCTACTCTCGTCTGCTTGACGTCTACTACATCTCCCCCGAGAACCTCCGTATGCTCGCGGTTGTTGCTGTGGTCGGCGCACTGCTGCTCGCGATCTTTGTCATTTCCGGTATCTGCGATTTCGTTCGTGGTCTCATCAACCTTCCCAAGGAAAAGAAGGCTGCTGAAGAACTCAACGAACTTCGTTCGATCAAGGAGAAGTACAACGACCTGCGCGCGATCGTGCTCTCTGACCCCAACCTTCGCTCTGCGTACGCTGAGCTTCTTGTGGATGGTGAGTGATGTCACCGAGAAGTGACTTCATCCTCAGATTCACAGCTCTCACCTATAACCCAAAACATGGGTTATAGGCTTTTGCGCACTTTTTACAGTTCCTATAATGAGAAGATTACTCTCTACAAGAAAGGAACTACCATGTTCACCCAGACCCTCATCGCCATCGTCGGTATCGCTTTCTTCGCTGTCTCCACCGTGTTCTACTACGCACGTATGTTCAGCTGAAAAGCAACCCTGATCTAATAGGGTCTAAAGGACATCTCTCCACCTTTAGACATCTCTCACCTATACACCTTACACGGTGTATAGGCTTTAAAAAAACACTTGTCCTATAATGAGAAGATTACTCTCTACAAGAAAGGAACCCTCATGTCTATCTCAACCCGTAACATTGCCCTCATTGCAACGTCAACCGCATCCATTGCGCTGCTCTACAGGTGTCTGTATCTGGCTGGCCTCGCGGAAGGCATTCGAAAGTCTCGTGACGTCGATATTCGACTGATTAAATTGGAGACTGCGATTGCTTACCGCAAGCGTATCAACCAGGTATTGGATATCTGTGTCGACAGCGGGATGGACGGTGACAGCTTGAAGGCTATCACTGAGATCACCAGCGGGCCTCTTACCTAACATCTCTCACCTATAACCCAAAACACGGGTTATAGGCTTTTTACTCGCAAAAATAACCTGCCCTATAATGAGAACCAACCCCTCCTGAAAGGACACTACCATGTCTGTCAAGATCCCTCTCTCTTACGCTGTTGCTGGCGCATTCAGCATCTTTGCGCTCTCCGCCGCCTACGGAATGGAGTGGCAGAAGAAGTACTACAAGAAACTCTTCAAGCTCTCCTTCACCTCCAAGGACGAGATGACGCGCAAGTTTGCTAACCAGCTCATCTTCGAGGATCTTCGCATTCAGCTCGAACCTCCCACAAAGGAAGACTGACCTCTCACCTATACACCTTACATGGTGTATAGGCTTTCACATTTTTTACGTAGACTATAATGAGAACCAACCCTATGAAAGGACCCATTATGTCTACCATCGTCACGTTCCTTGTTGGTGTCATCGCCGTCGTTCCATTTTGGTGCGCGTTCGGTGCTATCCTCCACGCATTTGACCTCGATCAGAAAATCTACGAGATTTGGACCGACGTCTTCGAGTGGAAGCTGATCCCCGTTTACGCTCTCATCATCATGTTCCTACTCCCGGCGATCGGTGCCTACACCATCGTGAAGGTCGCGTTGGACAAGACGTTCAACCGTTGATCTCAAACCTATAACCCAAACACGGGTTATAGGCTTTCTGGATTACTGCCGCAAAAAATACTCCTCCTATAATGAGAACTAACCCCTCAAGAAAGGAACCCTCATGTCCAAGTCTACCGAAATCGAAGAGACCCCCGAGAAGGCCCCTCTCCTGAACCGCATCAGCGATTTCGCTGAGAAGAGTATCCCCGTCGCTAAGGCTGCTGCCCTTGGCTCGGTCGCACTCTTTCTCGGCGGACTCACTGTCCTGTCGTTCACAAGCAAGGGCGATTCGGACTCCGACTCGGAAGAGTGACATCTTCCTCTGAGATCAATCTCACCTATACACCTTACATGGTGTATAGGCTTTTTCATGAAAAGGAGCAATATCATGATCAAGCGTAAGGTCTACAATATCGATGAGGTTGACACGTCCATCCCTCCGGGCGGTATTGTGTCGATTTCTCCATACTGCAGTCACCCCTTCCCAGCTAATAAGCTGGAGATGCTTGCTATGGGTATCTTCATCGAGAAGTATATTAAGGGATTCCCGGTTCATATGTACAGCGGACACACGTTTAATCATGACGACGTCAGTTTTAGGAACTCTAGTGGCGCGCAAATCGTGATTAACCGAGATTATGCTGATGAACCTGGGGTCTCATACGCTGTAGTCCCGTACCGCGTAGCTAGCTCGGCGGATAGGACTGCGTTTGCTAAGAACTTTGTCATTGTGGACAAGAGTCTCAGCACTATCGATTACCTCTCGGTCCCGTCCATCAATGTCGGAGCAGATGCTCGTTTCATCCCGATTCGAGCGGAATCTATCATCGACCGCGACCTCCTCTTCGCAATCAATTCTCTCTGAAAGGCAAACTACAATGGAAACCTTCGGCACCATCATCATGCTCATCATCATCCTCGCCTTCGTCACCTTCATGATGATCATCAACGCGATCTCCAAGATCCTCGGCGGAGGTACTGGCAAGATCGCCGCTACTGGCTTTATCGGCTTCCTCCTTCTCAAGGCCTTCGGCCCGAAGTTTGAGAAGTACATCGAGGAATACCGCAACCGCAATAACCAGAACAAGTGACACACAACTGAAAGGAAGCATCTAACCATGAATCTCAAGTACATCGCCAAAAGCGTCCTCAACTGGTGCAAGGCGAACCCCCAAATCTTCATCACCGGACTCGGTGTTGCCTCTGCAATCGCCACCTCCATCACTTCTGGCAAGTGCCACGTTAAGGCTGTCAAGGCCGACGAACTTGCTCCCTCTGACAACCTTCTCGACTTCGCTAAGCGCAATTGGAAGTGCTATGTCCCGGCAGCCATCTCCCTGGGCGTTACTATCTTCGCGTTTGGAGCCCTCCACGGAGCTACCGACAAGAAGTACCAGGCCCTAGCGGCCGCATATTCGGTCTCCCAGCTTGATCTCTCCGAGCTCAGGAGCCGTATGGCCGAGCAGGTGAAGGTCCTCAAGGAGGGGGCTACCGAAAAGGACAAGGAAGTGGCCACCAAGAAGCTCCCAGACAGCACTATGGTCATTTTCGGTGACGAGCAGGTGCTCTGCGTGGACGCTATCACCGGTCGACGCTTTCGATCGACCCCTGAGCTTCTTCGAAAGTACTGCAATAACATCTCGGAAGACCTTCTGAACTACGGCGCCTGCCCTCTGAACGATTTCTACTCCCAGATCAATCTGAGCCCTGTCGATGTTGGCGACGAGCTCGGATGGGAAGGAGGACAGAGCATCACTCCTCAGTTCATGCCCGTTATCACAGATAGCGGCTCTCCCGCGATTAAGGTTGCGATCAGTCCCGCTCCGAAGCCGAATTGGTTCAAGATCGGTTGAAGAGCCGTGACCAAGAACAACACGGTCACATTCACGGACGAGCCAATAGAGTACACTGACCCACCCGAATCCTGGCCGAGCAAAAATAACGCGTCCTATAATGAGAACTAACCCTCAAGAAAGGACCCACTATGTTCGCATTCGGATTCATGCTTGGTTTCTTCGGCATGTGCTCTGCCTTAGATCCCAACCGTCTTCGGAAGAAGCAACTCAAGAAATCCAAGAATTGAGACATTCTCCCTCTATACACCTTACATGGTGTATAGGGCTTCAAAAATACGCAGGATATAATGAGAACCAACCCCCTCCTGAAAGGACTCATTATGTTCAACCGTGTCACCGGACTTTCTCTCCTTGTTGTCTCCGCTGGATCCATCGCATACCAGTTGGTTAAGCAGCATCGTGAAAACGTCGAAGCCGAACGCCGTGCACGCATTGAAGTTGATCAAATCATAAATCAGCTCAAAGAATTCAATGCAAGCATTGCCGAAGGCCCGTCGATCTACGAAATGCTTGACCATTTCGGCGAAGGATTCAACAACAACGGGAAGCTCTCTCCTGGTCTGAACAGCTGACCTACCATATTCTCACCTATAACCCAAAACACGGGTTATAGGCTTTCACAACCCCCTGAAAGGACACCACCATGAAGCGAGTTCTCGCATCCCTCGGCCTCGGAGCCGTTATCGTCGGAGGTATGATCCATCCGGCAATTGCTGAGGATTCTCAGCGAATCCATGCAGAGATCACCAAGGTGACCAGTGCATCTCGTCAGACAAGCTCTGAGGTCACCGTTGCCGGCACCTGGTCCGTCGAGAAACTGGCAGTTGGCCAGTTCTTCACGGTTTCTACGGATCCCGTAAACGGAGAACCCCCGTTTGCATGGAATACGTCATTCCCGTTCGTCCTCGATGACGGGACGAAGATCGGAGAATGTAACGCCACCGAGATGACCATAACGTGTGGGGTCACCACGGTCCCTCCCGCATACGCTGATAAGACCGATGTGAATGGTACCTGGTGGGCTCGTGCACGTCTTAAGGACGCTGCCATCGGTACGACCGAAGGTACGATCGTCCTGAATGGTAAGGCAGACAAGAAGATTGTCTGGGGCGACGCTGATGGAACCGGGGTCTGCTCGAACGATTGTGATGGCCCCGTCCATTATGAATACGCCCGCCCGGAGAACCTTAAGTTCGGGTGGACCAACAGTGATGGTACTGTTGGTTGGGGTATTAAATGGGTCTCTAACGGTGGCACTGAATACACCGTTAAGGACTTCGATACCCGGCTCAACACGTCGGTAAAATGCGCCAAGTCCGATACGTGGGATCCGGGCACGACCGAAATCATCACCGCCACCCAGGTAGACGAGAACACGATCAAGTTTGTGGCCCCCGAGGGCTCTAAGGTCTGCATCGTCTTCCCACCCGATGCGACGGTGGTCCCTGAAGGCCAGACTAGTGTCACCAACCACGCCGAGGTTAACGGCATGAAGCTAGAATCCACTGCCACGGTAAAGTCTAGTGGTGGCACCAACGGTGATGGCTCTACAAAGCCTGAGCCTACCCCCACCATGCCTTCTACGCCCGATCCTAAGCCTTCTGAGACCACTCCTGCTCCTAAGCCCTCTGAGTCCACTCCGGCTCCGAAGCCTTCGGAGAAGCCCTCTCCCGCTCCTTCCACCTCTACTCCTACCCCCAAGCCTAGCGTGACTACCCCCGCTCCTAAGCCCAGTGCGACCACTCCGGCTCCGAAGCAGGATGTTACTCCGGCTACCCCCAAGACTAGTGAGCAGCCTAAGCTCGCTAAGACCGGTTCGTCGGCGGCAATTGCTGGCGTTCTGTCTCTCCTGCTGGCGCTTCTCGGCGTCGGTATCTACTCTATCTCCCGAAAGGACACCAAGTAACATGCAGGCTATCAAAGTCACCTACGAAAACTTCGACGGCGAAACAGTCGACGAGGAGCTCTACTTCCACCTCTCCAAGAGCGAACTCACTGACATGGAGCTCCAGCGCTTCCCGCTGTCTCTGAAGCTCGCTCGAGTCACCTCGGGTAATGGCACCGCGACTGATGCCTACGAGCTCATGAAGGGATTCATCGAAGCCTCCTACGGTACACGAAGCGCCGATGGTCGTCGATTCATCAAGGATGCGTCGGAGACTAGGTCTTTCATGATCTCTCCGGCATTTGACGCCCTTCTGGACCTGCTCATCAACGATGAGAAGTTCGCCTACAAGTTCATGAGTGGTCTCTTCCCGAAGGACATCATGGAGAAGGCTCAGAAGCTTATCGACGAGAACCCCGGCAAGACTCCGGGTGAGCTCCGAGCAATTGTCGAGGCCAACAATGACTGACGTGGTTCCCATCGAACCTTCGTCCGGCTCCTTCCCTGGAAACTCTGATAAGTCCAGGGAGGGGGCCGCCCCGGCCAAGAAGGAAACGAAGGTTATCGCCAAGGCGAAGGTGAGTAAGTCGAGCCCCATCAAGGAGGCTCTCAAGACTTTCTTCGTCAATGATCTCCCTGACATCGCTAATCACCTCGTGATCGATGTCGCGATTCCCGCTGCTAAGAACGCTATCACTGACATGGTGACACAGGGTATCCAGCAGCTTCTCTACGGTGCTGTCGACGTCAATCGTGGGCGTAGCGGCACCTACACGTCGTATGGGTCATCGTCCCGTACGACCTACACTCGAGGCACCCCCAATAATGTTCGATATTTGGAGCCTCGTGGTGCTGTGCGTCAGAGTAGCGTTCGAGTTGACGATCTCGTCTTCGACACTAAGTCTGACGCAACTGAGGTGATTGAGTATCTGGCTGAGACCATCGAGCGTTATGGCCAGATTTCTGTCGCTGCTCTATATTCTTCTGTCGGTATTCAACCCAAGTACACCGACGAGCGTTGGGGATGGACTACCCTCGACGCGTTTGAACTCCGATCCTCCCGTGATGGCTGGATCATCGTTTCGGATTCCCCGGAACCCATCAAGTGACTTATATTTTCTGAAAGGAGCTGCTGATGACTATCAGCACCATTTTCTACACTGCAATCGGCCGTGTTTCTAAGCACGCCCCCACAATCCTCAGCGTCGGTGCCTCCATTGGCGTTGTCGCGACCTCTGCTCTGGCATGGCGGGCCGGGCGTACCTTCGAGGACGTCGAGTACCGCAACTACGAGCGCGTCAAGGCTTGCCAGGATCGAGCCGATGAGATCCCCGACGAGCAGGTCCCCGCTATCGAGCGTAAGAACCGTATTGCGTTCGCTCTCGATGCTGCTCGTCACATCGCCCCCACGGTGATTATCGGCGGTACCACAATCGCGCTCATCTACTTCTCCAACAGCATCTCCCGTAAGCGTCTGGCCGCTCTGAGCGCCGCGTATTTCACGGTGCAGAATGCGTTCGACAACTACAAGGCGAAGATGGTGGATACGCTGGGTAAGGAGACCGTCGACAAGATCGTGGCTCCGAAGCTTCCTAATTACGGGAAGACTGCCGAGGAGATCCTCGCAAGCGATAATCCTAACGATGCTGGCGACGTTCTGGATGCAGTCCTCTCGATGGTCCGAGAGTGCTCTCCGTACGCTCGGGTTATTTCTGAGACATCATCGACTGCGTGGGATCCCAATGAGGACTACACGACGATGAACCTCACCGAGATTCAGGCGTGGGCAAATCGACGTCTGGAGAAGAAAGGACATCTCTTCCTCAACGAGGTCTTCGACCAGCTCGGCCTCTCCCGCATGAAGGAGGGGGCCCTCGTCGGATGGCTCAAGAATGGTGATGGAGACGGCTACGTGTCGTTCGGGGATATTGAGGGCTCGATCTACCGCGTTCCCGATTACGAGCGCAAGTCGATTCACTCCAACGTCGTCATCGACTTCAACGTCGACGGTGTGATCTGGGATAAGATCTGACCATGATGTACCTACCCTGGCTGATCCAGCGAGGGTGTCTTAGCGATTATCGCGGCCTTGCTTCGGTGTGGGACGAGATTGAGTTCGTGTGGTATATTCCTGAGGATGGAGACAAGGCTGAACAAGCCCTCCGTATGCGGGATGAATACGCCTATGAATTTGATCGCGACACTCCGAGGCAGGGCCCGGTGTCTTTCCTTGAGGTATTTGTCTCCCTGACGGATACCTTAACAGCTATGGTGTACCAGGATCGAGCGGACTTCACTCGGTCCATCCTGATGAACTTGGGGGTGTCCGATGCGGTCGACTCCATGTTCTACGGTCCCGAGTTGTATGCTCGGGCTCTCGATAGCGCGGAGACCGTGATGTATAGGACGTACCAGCAGAATGGTTCTGGTGGTCTATTCAGGGTACCGGGCGCCGAAATGCTAGAGACACCCCTACGAGACCAGATGATTATTTGGGCAAACCACTACGATCCATATCACTAGAAAGGAGGTGAGTATGGATTTCTATAGCATCGAGACTTCTCCAGTGCGTGGACAAGCTGGACAGTTAGCTGCAGCCCCTGATTTTATCAATGGATATTCTCGAGATATCATGATTAACAGGGGCGAGTTCGTTGCTGTGTGGGATCCAGACAGCGAGTTGTGGACTAAGAGAGAGCACAAGATCATTGACTTGATCGACTCGGACGTCCTTACTTATGTCGAAGACGCAGCCAAGCGTCACATCAACTTACTTCCTAGACTCTGTCGACGAGACGGGGATGGTGTATGGAAGAGGTATCGTCTATGGACTAAGAACATGGTTGATACCGATCACCCTCTCGATCGCAAACCTATATTTGCGGACACACCGATCAGGCAGGAGGATTATGCGTCGTTCAGGCTGCCATATTCTCTGTCTGATAGCGAGCCTGTGAATTGGAATAAGCTCGTAGACACGCTCTACGATCCTGAGGAGCGAGAGAAGATTGAATGGGGTATTGGCGCTATCCTGACTGGCGATTGCCGTAAGATCGACAAATTCCTTGTCTTCTACGGTGAGCCTGGCTCGGGTAAGTCGACGATTCTCAACATCATGCAATCTCTATTCGGAGATTATGCTACAGC
This sequence comes from uncultured Actinomyces sp., assembly GCA_916719935.1. GTDB lineage: Bacteria > Actinomycetota > Actinomycetes > Actinomycetales > Actinomycetaceae > Pauljensenia. The sequence continues at coordinate 38,477 of CAKAPY010000001.1, forward strand.
GTTTGATTCCGAAGCACTGGCTCAACGTAGCAATGCTTTTGCGTTGTCTGCGTTCGCCGATGATCCTCTGGTTGCCGTAGAGCACGATGGAGACCTCAGTAAGATCGAGACCAACACTCGTCTTAACTCCATCATCTCTCATGAAATCCAGCTGGTTAACGAGAAGTTCAAGAAACCTCGTCCAGTGCGGATTTCTACGATGCTACTCATGGCATCGAACAACCCCGTCAAGATCACCGATTCAAACTCAGGTATCCCTCGACGACTGATCGATATTTACCCCTCCAATAGGCGTATTCCTATTGGGGAATATCGTAAGATCATGTCGGAGGTCTCTGGAGAGCTCGGGGCTATCGCCAATCACTGTATTTCTGTCTATCGTAGTCTGGGCCCTGACTACTATAAGGATTACAGGACGCAAGTCATGATGGGCGAGACCAACCCCGTCTACAACTTCATGTTCGAGATGTATGACGACTACTCTACTCGAGAGTTCGTCACGCTTGCGTCTGCATACATGGAGTATAGGAATTATGCTGAGGCTTCCGGCCTTACTTGGGTTATGCCTAAGCATAAGTTCCGGACCGAAGTGAAGCATTACTTTAACGAGTTCCACGAACGCTGCAGAGTCAATGGTACCCGTCAAAGGAATGTATATTCTGGGTTCAGGACGGAGCTCTTTGAATCGGGGGCTCTTGTCGCCAATCCGGTTGAGGATGATACGTGGCTTGATCTTAAGCCTATGGATCGCACCGCTTTCGATGATATTTTCGAAAACCAGCCGGCACAATACACATCCGCTCAAGGAACCCCCAAAGAACCTTGGGACTCAATCACAACTACACTCAAAGACATCGATGTGTCGAAGCAACATTACGTCAGGCTACCTGAAGAATATGTTGTTATCGACTTCGATCTGAAAGGAGAGAATGGTGAAAAAGACCTACGCCGCAATCTGCGTGCTGCTAGTACTTGGCCTCCGACGTTTGCGGAAGTCTCGAAGAGTGGTGGAGGACTACACCTCGTCTACCGATACACTGGTACTGGTGATACCGTTGCCGAGTATTCGCCGGGAATCGAGATCAAGCGATTCCGAGGAAAGTCTGCCCTGCGCAGACGACTTTCACTCGCGAA
>CAKAPY010000002.1 GCA_916719935.1 uncultured Actinomyces sp.
TCGAACCCCCGAAGCACGAAGCGTCTGATTTACAGTCAGATCCATTTGGCCGCTCTGGAAACCTGCCATGCGTCGAAAAAATCGGTGCTGTGGAAGAATAGCAGAACGAATGGGTTGCGCGCCAATCAGAGCGACCCAAGTGCGCCATAGAGCACAAAGAGAGGATGGTCATGGCCGATTCATCATTTGACATTGTTTCCAAATTAGACCGCCAGGAAGTCGACAATGCGGTCAATCAAGCCGCAAAAGAAGTATCAACACGTTATGACTTCCGCGGAGTGGACGCCTCTATCCGCCTGAGCGGAGACGCAATCGAGATGGAGGCCAATACCCCCGAACGCGTTATGGCCATCGTTGACGTTCTTCAGACCAAGCTCATTCGCCGCGGAGTATCCCTAAAAGCGCTTGATCTCAAGGATCGCGAGCCGAAGGCTTCGGGCAAGATCTACCGTCTGGTTGCACCCCTGCGCGAAGGGATCGAACAGGACGTTGCGAAGAAAATCACAAAACTAATCCGCGATGAAGGACCCAAGGGAGTCAAAGCACAAATCCAGGGTGATGAAATTCGCGTCTCCTCAAAGTCTCGTGACGATCTGCAGGCAGTCATCGCACTGCTCAAGGGCCCCTCGGGAGAAAAACTCGAAGTCGCACTTCAGTTCGTGAACTACCGCTGATATCGACCAACTGATAACGACACTGTGGGGGCATCTAGCAGCGCTAGACGCCCCCACAGGTTATTCATGACTTGAGAAGGATCGCGTTTCACCTCAAGGCTCTAAGGACTCTAGACCCTTAAAAATCAGCGACTTACTAGTAGCCCGCAATGTGCTCGAGGCGCGCAATACGCTGATCCATCGGAGGGTGAGTCGAAAAGAGATTACGCAAGCCCTTTCCCCTGAAAGGATTCGCAATCATCATTGCTGAGACATTCTGAGTCTGCGGCGTCGCCTGAAGAGGATACTGAGCATTTCCCGACTCAAGCTTTTTCAGTGCCGAGGCCAAGGCCAGCGGATCTTCAGTCAGGTAGGCGCCGTCCTCATCTGCATCGTATTCGCGAGTCCTCGAAAGAGAGAACTGGATCAGTGTGGCCGCAAAAGGAGCGAGAAGCGCTAGCAGGATGCCGCCAATTGCAGAAAGAACTCCGCCTTCGCGATTATCACGACTTCCACCACCGAAGAACAAGATGAATTGGGCGATAGAGGTCATGATACTTGCCATCGCTGCCGCGACGGAGGAGGTGAGGATATCGCGGTTGTAGACGTGCATCAGCTCATGTCCAAGGACTCCGCGAAGCTCACGCTCATTGAGCAACTGCAAAATACCCTCGGTGCAGCACACCGCTGCGTGCGAAGGGTTACGCCCCGTGGCGAAAGCATTCGGTGTCATTGTGGGAGCCACCCAAAGCGTCGGCATTGGCTGACCGGCTTTTTGTGACAGCTCGCGAACAATCCGATACATCGCAGGCTGCTGCGCCTCAGTCACCTGATAGGCATTCATCGAACGCAAGGCCATCGTCGCGGAGTTCCAATAGGACCAAACGATTTGGATGAGTCCGATGCCGGCGAAGATGAAAATCCACATGGACTGCCGCGTCCCAAGGGCAATGGCGTAGCCAATTGCCAGGAGCAGCGCCCACATCCCACCCAAAAGCACAGTGGTCTTCAGGCCATTGTGATAGTGACGCGTATTCATAACGCCTCCTTAGCGACCTTCTCAGGACCGAGTCGGCCCCGAGTAGTCCTCAAAACGCTCGGGGGCGGAAGGAACACCCATCTCCCCCATTTCGCCGATCAGGTCCTCGTGAACCTCATCCTTGCCCTGGGAAATATCGGTCATCGCACGACGTGACACGACCTTCACGCGCTCGCGCGTTCCACGACCACCGGGAACCTCGCCGAATTGCTCGCCCAGCGCGGCCTCGTAGGCATCAAGAAGCTCCCAGCCCTCCCAGGTTGTGAACTCAACGCCACGCTCACGCAGCAGCGCAACCATGGCCTCGTGACCAACCTCGGAAGAAGTCGCGTGCAGGCGACCGGCCTCGGCATCCTCAACCAGGTGGGAAATTGTCTGCTGAGCATCGGACTTCGTCGAGCCAATGAGGCCAACGGGACCGCGCTTAATCCAACCGGTTGCATAGATACCCGGAATCACCGGAGCATCTTCATTCTTCGTCGTATCAGAATCAATCACGCGACCCTCGACATTGGGAACAACGCCGGCACGCTTATCGAAGGGCAGCCCGGGGACCGGCGAGGAGTAGTAGCCGATTGCGCGGTAGACGGCCTGTACGGGCCAGGTGGTCATGACACCGGTTCCACGCACGGAGCCATCACCCGTCAGCTCGGTGCGCTCGGTGCGGATCGCACTGACATTACCGTTTTCGTCGGCAAGGATCTCAACCGGAGATTGGAAAAGGTGGATATGGATGCGACGGGAAGCCGTGTGAGACTCGGGATCCTCCATCGCGTAGTTCGTCAGAGTTTTGACAACCTGGCGCTGCTGGTTCGAAGCGCGCAGGGCTTCTTCAGAACCTTCATCGAAGTCAAAGTCATCCTCGGAAACAATGATGTCAACATCGGGAACATGCCCCAGCTCGCGCAGTTCCAGTGGCGTGAACTTTACCTGGGCGGGTCCACGACGACCAAAGACATGAACATCAGTAATGGGATTTTCAGCAAGACCCTTTGCAACGTTTTCCGGGATCTCGGTCACGAGCATGTCGTCAGCGTGCTTCGCCAAAACACGGGAAACATCCAAAGCAACATTTCCCACGCCCAATACGGCCACGGATTTCGCTTCAAGAGGCCACGTGCGGGGGTAATCCGGATGTCCGTCGTACCAGGAGACGAAGTCGGCGGCACCGTAGGACTGGGGCAGATCAACACCGGGGATATTCAGCGGGGCGTCGCGGTCAGCGCCGGTTGCGATGATGATCGCATCGTAGTGCGCGTGCAAGTCATCAATCGTGACGTCGCGGCCAATCTCAACATTGCCCAAAAGACGAATATCACCGCGCTGCAGGATCTTGTACAAGGCGACAATGATCTGCTTGATTCGCGGGTGATCGGGAGCAACACCGTAGCGGACCAGGCCATAGGGGGCGGGAAGGCGTTCAAACAGGTCGATATTCACGTCCAAACCGGATTTGGACAAAATATCCGATGCATAGATGCCAGCAGGTCCAGCGCCGATAACGGCCACGTTGTAGGTGCTCACTCGTATCCTCTTCTCTGGCCACCAAGGAAGGCGACCCTAATCCTGTCCCAATCCTACAATTAGACGACCTGCAGGGCAGCTGAGAAGGTCGAGGCACACCTCAAGATGTGCGCCGGCCGCACTCAGGCGACGCGGTCCACCATCAGGTGGGCAAAAGAGATCAAAGCTTGCTTAGCTTCCCCATCTGGAAGGTCGGCAATGCATTCAAGAGAGCTATCGCACCACTGACGAGCAAGCTCCCGTGTCTGCGAAACAACATCATGCTCACGCAGGCGTTCAACCAACGCAGCCAAAGCCTGATCGGAGGAAAGATCCCCTCCCAGCATGGACAAAATCTTCTGTCCCTCGGGGTCCAGATTGCCATTTGACTGTGCGCGGCGAAGAAGAAGCACCGGAAGAGTATCCACGCCTTCGCGAAGATCAGTTCCCGGGGTCTTCCCCGAAGCGCCGGCCTCGGGCCCCAAATCAATAACATCGTCGGCGATCTGGAAAGCGACTCCCAAACGCTCACCAAACTGAGTGAGGGCATCAATTGTCGCCTGATCCGCACCCGCGTGCATCGCACCGAATGCCGCTGCAGAAGCCACCAGAGAACCGGTCTTATCAGCCAGCACCTGGATGTAGAACTTCAGCGGGTCATCCCCGTCCTGGGGGCCGAAGGTTTCATTGAGCTGCCCCATGCACAGGCGCTCGAAGGTAACGGCGTGCTGACGAACCGTTTCATCACCCAAAGTGGCAATCATGGCCGAGGCGCGCGCAAAGAGGATGTCTCCTGCAAGAATCGCGCGGTTATTCCCCCACAGATGTTGAGCCGATGGAACCCCCCTGCGGGTGGGCGCAGAATCCATGACATCGTCGTGGTAGAGCGAGGCCAAGTGCGTCAGTTCGATACCCGTTGCTGCCGTGAGAACTTCGTTGCTCAGCGCGCGCTCGGGATCACCAAACTGCGCGGCAACCAAGGTCAGCAGGGGGCGCATACGCTTGCCACCGGCCTGGGCCAAGTGAGACGTCAATTCTGTAACCAGGTCCCGAGAGTGGGACACGGCCTGGCGCAAACGGTCCTCAACGGCCTCGAGGCCCGGAAAAATTCGGGCCTCGAGATCAGGAACGTGTAAGTCGATTACGGCGCTCACGGGAGAAGCACAACCACCTGATTGAGTAGAGACAGAACCGGACTCGGGAAGAGCCCAAGTGCAATCGTACCCACAGCACACACGGTAATGGCAACACCTGTGAAACCTTCGGAGCGAACAACCGCAACGTCTTCACGCGTTTCCGAGAAGAACATCACGCGAACCAGACGGAAGTAGTAGAAGGCGGTGACCGCCGAGCATGCCAGCGCAAGCGCAACAAGCCAGGCATTTCCAGCCGCGAACGCATCCGAGAAAACGACGAACTTCGCAATGAAACCACCGGTGAAGGGAATGCCCGCGAAAGACAGCAGGAAGATCAGCATTGCCGAGGCCAGGGCCGGGTTGGTCTTTCCAAGTCCCGCCCAGCGACGCAGATCCGTTACTTCCCCACCGATGGTGTCCTGATCGTCACGCGAACGCACCAAGGTAATCACCCCGAAAGCACCGATGGTTGCAACCGCATAGGCCAGAACGTAGAAGAGAACGTGTCCTGCGGAGTAGCGGAGCAACGAGATCACACCCATGAGGATGAAGCCCGCGTGCGCGATCGAGGAGTAGGCCAGCATGCGCTTGACGTCCATCTGGACGACACCGGCGAAAGTACCCACCAGCATGGTCAAGATGATGACAACAACCATGATCGGGATAAGGCTCCACTGCAGGGGTGCTGCCACGACCTGGAAGAAACGAAGCATCGCGGCAAAGGCCGCAAGCTTCACGGCAGCAGCCATGAAACCGGTCACCGGAGTCGGCGCGCCTGTGTAGACATCAGGAGTCCACGCGTGGAAGGGAGCGGCACCGACCTTGAAAAGCAGGCCGACCATGACCATGACCGTGCCCATGAGCAGAAGAATCTGCATTCCAGCGGTCTGAGCTGTGGGAGTCGCCGCATTGGAGATCAGCAGTGAACCTGAGTAACCGTAAAGGAAGGCCGAACCCATGAGCATAAAGCCAGAGGAGAAGGCACCCAAGACGAAGTACTTCAGGGCAGCTTCCTGCGAGAGCTGACGGCGACGGCGTGCCGTTGCGGCCAGGATGTACAGCGGCAAAGACATGACTTCCAGAGCCACAAAGAGCGCGATGTAGGAGTTCGCCGCGGGGAAGATCATCATGCCGCCGGTGGAGAAGAGCACCAGAGCAAACATTTCCGAACGCTGGTAGCCCTTTGAATCGGAACGCTCTTCATCAGAGGAACCGGGACGATCCGAAGGCTGGCTGGCGAAGGCACCGTCTCCGGCCTCGGAACGATCGGCAATTACCAGAACGGCAAAGAAGGCGATCAGGACCAAGATTCCTTGAGCTGCAACCGTCAAAGGATCTTCAATGTACTCCCCCAGGGACTGAGGAGATCCATGAACGGCAGCCCAACGCATAACCAGAGCGACTGCAGAAGCGATCAGCGCGACAACGGCGATTCCGAAGACCGAGGCGCGGCGTGCACGCACCGGCACGAAAGACTCGGCCAGTACCGCAAGGATCCCGCCGCAAAGAACGCACAGAACCGGTGCAAGCGCGGCCCAGGAAATCTCGGGGACCGTAAAGTTAACGGCCGTTGCAACAGAATTCACTGTGCGCTCCCTTCACTCAGAGTTGCGGTCGCTGCGGTGAGGAGATGTGAACCCTCATCGGCGATGGGTGCCAGAGCAGAAACCAGAGGTGCCGCCCAAATACCCAGAACAAGCATTGCAATGACCAGCGGGGTCATAACGGTCTTTTCACGTCCGTTCAGATCAGCAATATGCTTCTTATCCTCTCGCGGAGGGCCAGTGAAGACTCGCTGGTAGGGCATGAGCATGTACAGCGCGGCCAGGACCACTCCCAGCACTGCAAAGAGTGCAAGAAGGGTCGAAACCTTCCACGTGCCCATCAGAACCAAGTACTCGGGGACGAAGCCCGAGAGGCCGGGAAGCGCAACCGAGGCCAAGCCAGAGAAGAGCCACAGGCCAGCCAGGACGGGGCTCACGCGCTGCATACCGCCGTATTGGCGCATGTCTTGGGTTCCGCCTCGCCTTGACAGCCAGCCGGACAGCAGGAACATCGCGGCGATTGAGACACCGTGGGCGACCATGTAGACCATGGCACCGGTCAGCGCGATCTGCGAGCCGATGAAGATGCCCAGAACCATGAAGCCAAAGTGCGAAACCGAGGTGTAGGAAACCAGGCGCATGATGTCGTTTTGGCCGATGGCAGCCAAACCGCCCCAGAGGATTGACAGTACAGCGAATCCACAGATCCACCACTGCAGGCTTGCGGCTCCCAGCGGGAACAGACGCAGACACAGGGTGATCATGCCGAATGTACCGACCTTATCCAGGATGCCGACAAGCAACACCGAAGTGCCCGGACGGGCATTTTCAGCGGTGTCAGGCAGCCAGGTGTGAAGGGGAACCATTGGAGCCTTAATCGCAAAGGCAATGAAGAAGGTCGCGAAAAGACCAACTTGGATTCCCACGGGAAGGCGAACGGTTCCGGACGAGAGGGTATCGATCATGAAGAGCGTGTCTCCACGGCGAGCAGCCAGGGCCCAAATAGCAACCAAGCCGCCGAGCATGACCAGACCACCAGCCAGCGAGAAGAGCAAGAACTTCATTGCTGCACGCTGACGCGCCTTCTTTTCACCAACTCCGTAACGACCAATCATCACGAAGAGCGGAACCAGCATTCCTTCAAATGCCAGGTAGAAGAGCAGGACATCCGAAGCGGCGAAGATCAGCACCATGAAGGATTCCAAGAACAGAACCCAACCGAGGTAAGCACCGGTACGAGCCGGATCCTCGTCCTCATTCCATCCGGCCACGACCACCAGGGGAACCAAGGCGACGGCCAGAAGGATCATCACTAGGCCAAGGGCATTCACGGCCAGCGCCCAACTCAGGCCAATCTGGGGAATCCAGGAATAGGCCTCGGAAAGCTGGTAGGTGGAGGAATGCGACCAGTCGAATGCGACCGCAGCAACGATGGCCACGACCAGCTCACACAGCGAAAGAATGAGTGCGAAGGCACGCCCGGCTCGGCGCAGGGATGGAATCGCCAGAAGAAGCACGGCACCCAGTGCGGGAAGTGCAACAAGAATCGACAGCCACGGTAGTGGCGCGCTGAGCATTTGAGACATCTGCATAGATCCTTACTTCCTCACAGCGAAAATGCCAGGACAGCGGCAAGGGCACACACGACCCCGCCAAGAATGTAAGAGGCGTAGGTACGCACGCGACCGGACTGAGTGAAACCAACCGCTCGGCCGGTACCGGTGGATGCCGCTTCAACCAAGTGGACAACGCCGTCGATCGCCTTGTTATCACCAAGGGTGGCGGTCTTTACCAGGGCGATACCCGGAGTCATGAAGAGCGCTTCATTAACGGTGTCTTGGTAAAGGTCAACGCGAGCAGCACGCGTGAGCGCATTGCCTGCCGGGATGGCGGTGGGAACCTCACGGCGAGCGTACATAACCCAGGCAATTCCCGCGCCGGCAAGTACCAGAAGCAAAGTGACAATCTGGATGGCAATCTCAGGAGCAACCGGGTGAGCATGCTCAGCAACACCAAGCGAAGGCTCAAGCCAGGTCGTGAAGACATCACCAATTGATAGGAGGCCACCGACCACAGCGGCGCAGATCGCCAAGATCACCATCGGGATAGTCATCAGCGGACCCGACTCATGCGGGTGGACACCATTGCCTTCGGCTTCGGTGGTCCAACGAGCAGTGCCGTGGAAGGTCATGAAGAACAGTCGCGACATGTAGAAGGCGGTAATGCCAGCGCCAACCATGGTGACGATACCGAAGACCCAACCTGCCCAAACGGCCTCGTGACCGGCGAAGGAGGTCGCACCGAATGCTGCTTCGATGATCTTGTCCTTGGAGAAGAATCCCGAGAAGGGGGGAATACCAAGGATTGCCAACCAGCCGCAGGCGAAGGTCAGCCAAGTGACCTTCATGGCGGTGCGCAGGGCACCAAAGCGACGCATATTGACCTGGTCATTCATTCCGTGCATGACGGAGCCTGCGCCAAGGAACATGAGCGCCTTGAAGAAACCGTGAGTGAAGAGGTGGAAAATCGCGAAGACCCAACCGATGGGTCCAAGACCTGCGCCCAGCATCATGTAACCGATCTGGCTCATGGTCGAGGCCGCAAGAACCTTCTTCATATCATCCTTGGCGCAACCAACAATCGCGCCAAAGAGCAGCGTGATCGCACCGACGATGACAACCGCGGTAGCGGCGATCGGTGACGCCTGGAAGATCGCACCCGAACGAACAATCAGGTAGACACCGGCGGTGACCATCGTTGCCGCGTGGATCAGCGCGGATACCGGGGTCGGACCTGCCATTGCGTCGCCCAACCAAGCCTGCAGGGGGAACTGCGCCGACTTACCGCAAGCGCCCACCAGAAGGAAGAAACCAATGATGGTTGCTTGAACGGGAGAAACCGTTGCGGCCGCTGCGTTCACTTCCTCGATGTTGACGGTCGAGAAGTTAGCGACCATCGCCATCATCGCAATGAGTAGGCCCATGTCACCGACACGGTTCATAACGAATGCCTTCTTCGCGGCAACCGCATTGGCGGGAACGTAGTTCCAGAAACCGATGAGCAGGTACGAGGCCAAGCCCACGCCTTCCCATCCGACGAAGAGACCCGCGTAGGAGTCTGCAAGCACCAAGATGAGCATGGCAGCGATGAAGAGGTTGAGGTAGGCGAAGAAACGGCGACGCGCTTCGTCATGAGCCATGTAGGCGATGGCGTAAACGTGGATGAGCGAACCGACGAAGGTGACCAGCATGACGAAGGTCATCGACAGAGGATCGATCATCAATCCGAAGTTCACCGAGAACTCGCCCGCGGGAATCCACGAGAAAAGTGGGAGTTCAAAGCGGCGCGTGTCGGGGGCTGCGGAGAGCATGGCGATAATGACGCCGAGTCCAACAGCGAAGGATGCCCACGATGCCAGAGTGGCCAAGAGATGGCCCCAGCGATCGCAGCGGCGTCCGCATACAAGGAGAAGCGCACTGGAAACGGCGGGGATCGCAATCATGAGCCATGCCAAGGAAATGATTCCCGTGGGCTGGCCAGGAGCTGCGACCTGTGCCGCGGTACTGAAAAGTGTCAATGTCATTCCGGCTTACTCCTCAGTTCTTCAGCAGATCGAGGTCGTCAACGTTTGTAGTGACGCGTGACTTAAAGATGGACACGACGATTGCCAGGCCGACAACAACTTCCGCGGCAGCAACGACCATGACGAAGAAGGCCATGATTTCGCCACTAACATTTCCGTGGATTCGTGCGAAGGTCACGAAGGCAAGGTTGGCGGAGTTGAGCATGAGCTCGACTCCCATGAGGGAGATCACCGCACTGCGACGGACCAGAACGATGGCTGCTCCGATCGCGAAGAGGATCCCCGAGAGCACCAAGTAGGCTGCAAGGCTCATTCTTCTTCCTTCCCTTCATCAGCGGTCTGGGGAGCCTGCGGCTGCTTCAGACCAGTGGGAGCTGCGGCACCCGGCATACCCCATGCCTGAGAACGCTCGTGAGTGCTGGGGTGAGCCGGATCGAAGATCGTGTGGTCAAGGGAGCCGTCCTTGGCCAATGCCAACGACTGTGCAACCTCAGGCTCAACCTGACCAACAACGCGATCCAAGCCACGCACACGCAGAACCCTGGGAACCGAGTCTTCGACAGGTTCGTGGGTTTCACCCGAAAGTGCGGGAACATCGACCGCGTTGGAGTGGGCGTACACACCGGGGGCCGGGAGCTGTCCAATTCGACGTCCCGAGGCCTTGAAGGCGCGCATCTTCGCTTCTGCTGTCGTGCGCTGCGTGAGTACCGGACCGAGCTGATCAGAGTGAGTGAGTAGCATCGCGCCGATTGCTGCGGTAATCAGCAGAATTCCCGCGAGTTCCATTGAGAACCAGTAGCGCGAGAACAGCGTTGCCGCCAAGTCGGTGATCGGCGCGTTCGAGTAGGGATCGTCACTGAGCGAGGCCGAGCTTCCCGCGGTGCGCGAGCGAGCAATTGCTCCGATAAGGATCGTGCCCAGGCCAAGGGCCATCAGTACCGAGGTGAGGATGCGTCCACGCGATTGACGCGCGTAGTTATCAGAGGCGCTCAAGCCGATCATCATGATGACGAAGAGGAAGAGGACCATGATTGCGCCGGTGTAGACGACAACTTGGACCGTGCCCAAGAATGCTGCCCCGTGCATGAGGTACAAGATCGCAAGGCCGAGCATGACTCCGACCATGCAGATCGCACAGTAAACGGCCTTCTTGAAAAAGAGGACGCCCAGGGCGCATGCGACCATGAAGACCGCCACGCAGCCAAAGAGGATCGCCTCCCCCGTCGATGCCATTTCAGGCCAATTCATTAAGGTCATGCCTGACGCGCCTCCTCATTGACGGGACGGGCAGTTGTAAGGGAGGGCTCATCTGGACGATGCTCGCGTACCCAATCAATCTGAGTTTGTGTGGGGCCCTGTACCGCGCCGCGGTAGTAGTCACCATCGCTAAAGCCTTCCACCTGCGGGTGCGGAGGCTGAAGCATTCCCTCTGAGAGCGGAACCAGAAGCTGGTCCTTCTCATAGATGTCATCAGCGCGGCGATACTCAGCCAACTCGAAATCGTGACCCATGGTCAGGGCACGAGTCGGGCAGGCCTCAATGCAGAATCCGCAGAAAATGCAGCGTAGGTAGTTGATCTGGTAGACGCGACCATAGCGCTCACCGGGGCTGTATTGTTCCTCGGGAGTGTTCGATGCGGCCTCGACGTAGATGGCGTCCGCGGGGCACGCCCACGCACAAAGTTCACAACCCACGCACTTTTCCAAGCCATCCGCGTAGCGGTTGAGCTGGTGACGTCCATGGAAACGAGGCTCGACGAAGGGGCCCTCGAAGGGGTACTGCTCGGTCACGGTCGGGCGGAAGAAGGAGGACAGGGTCACTCCATAGCCCGCGAAAGGAGCGAAGAACTGACCGATCGGCCCCTTCGGATCCTGCTCGTAACGCAGATTCTGGCTGTCGTTCTGATCAGTCATTCGTCTCCTCCAATGCGGCAGCAGTGACCACGCGGTTTGCGCGCGGCGAGGGCGGAAGCTGTTGTCCCGGAAGCGGAGGTACCGGGAAGCCATCCGCCATGGGATCAAAGTTCGCCAAGCGTTCTTGTTTCTCAGCTTGCGCAAGGGCTTCCTTTCGCGCATCGCGCGAATCGGCGAACCACATGACGATCAATGCAATAACGAAGATTCCAGCAACGCCACCGATCAGCTGCGGCAGGGTCAAAGACACCCACTGGGTGATTGCCCGAATAATGGCAACCATGACCAGCCAGGCCAGCGAGATCGGGATCAGTCGCTTCCAGCCCAGCTGCATGAACTGGTCGTAACGGAAACGCAGCAGGGTGCTTCGTGTCCAGATCATGAGAAGCATGAAGAACCACATCTTGAGGAAGAACCACAGGATTCCGAACCAGCCGCCATTGAGGAACTCAATGTGCGAGAGGGGCCAGGGCGCGTGCCAGCCGCCGAAGAACATGGTCGTCGCTACCGCTGAAACGTTGAACATGTTGACGTATTCAGACAGGTAGAACCAACCGAATTTCATCGAGGAGTACTCGGTCATGTGACCGGCGACCAACTCACCTTCGGCCTCGGGGAGGTCGAAGGGAAGACGGTTGACTTCACCGACCATGGAGATCAGGTAGATCACGAAGGCGGGTGCCAGGGGCAGGAACCACCAGGTTTGCGCCTGCGAGGCCACGATCTGCGAGGTCGACATCGAGCTGGCCATCAAGAAGACCGCAACCAGCGACATTCCCATGGAAAGCTCGTAGGAGATCACCTGTGCCGAGGAACGAACCGCGCCGTAGAGCGGAAGCGTCGAGGACGCAGACCAACCACCCAGCACAATGCCGTACAGCCCCAGCGAAGAAATTGCCAGAACATACAGGGCCGCGACCGGCATATCCGCCAGCTGCAACGGTGTGGAGTGCCCGAAGATCGAAACATTCGGTCCCATCGGGATTACAGCGAAGATCGAGAATGCTGCAAATGCCGAGATCGAGGGCGCAAGCAGATAAATGAACTTATCGGCCTTACGCGTCCACATGTCTTCCTTGAAGAGCAGCTTCACGGCGTCAGCGATTGCTTGGAACAAGCCGAAGGGACCGGCAACATTCGGGCCGGGCCTGGTCTGCATGCGTCCGATCGTTCGACGTTCAACCCACAGGGCAAGCAGAACGTTGAGAATCAGGAAAACGATGATGAAAACGGCCTTGAGGACTGTCAACCACCAGGTTTCCTGCGTAAAGTCCGCAGCGGTGTACGTGGGAACATCCAGGGGGATCAGGTTCATCGGGCCACCTCCCCCTTTGCGCTCAAGGTGACAGAAGAACCGAAGTTCCCCAATGATTCGTGGACGATAGATCCCTGGGAGCACTCGGGCGCCCAGACAACCCCGTCGGGAAGATCAGTAAATTGCAGGGGAAGCGTGATGCTTCCGCGCTGGGTACTGAGCGTGAGTTCCTCACCCTCGTCAATGCCGAGGCCCGCAACAGTTGCGCGCGAGGCGAAGACGACTGGACGTCGTGCGCTTCCCGCCAGCATGGTTGCACCGTCTTGCAGACGACCTGCGTCAAGCATCGGCTTGTGGGTGGCAAGAAGTGCCTCGCCCTGGCCGACCTCAACCAATTCCGAGGCCTTCGCCGGAACGAATTCTTCACGCTGACCGTTCCACTGCATGAGCGGATTCACCTGGTCGTACAGACCCACGAGGTCGTGCAGACCAAGATCCACGCCAAACTCACTAGCGAGCGCATCGAAGACCAGTCGATCGGTCTGTGAACGCGAGGCGATGGCCTGGCCGAAGGGACGCAGGCGGCCTTCCCAGTTGATGAAGGTTCCGTTCTTTTCCAGCGGAGGTGCGACCGGCAAGATCACATCTGCACGATCGCTCACCTCACTGCGACGAACCTCAAGGCTCACCAAGAAATCAACCTGATCAAGCGCCTTTCGCGCGGCAGCCGGATCATCGAAGTCGCGAAGGTCAACGCCACCGACAACCAGTGCCTTAACGCGACCATCAGCTGCAGCTTCCAGCATCTGCGTGGCATCAAGACCGCGCTGAGCGGGAATCTCTCCCCATGCCAAAGACTCGCGAGCCTCTTGAGAGGCAAGCGGACGACCGAAAGGCAGAAGACCGGGAAGAAGACCGGCTTCCACTCCACCGCGCTCACCGGCGCGGCGAGGGACCCACTGAATACGGCAGTGAGTGCGCTCTGCCAGTCGGACAACTTCACTGAGCAGACCCGGCGTTCGGCTTGCGCGCTCGCCAACCAGGATTACTCCCCCGTCAAGACGCGAGGCGAGATCAGCGAACTCACCACCCTCGCGGATCTCAGCGGCAACCTCGACCTCGGTTCCGGGAGCGCAACGGAGCAGCTCTCCAGAAAGCTTGGCGAGGCCTCGGGAAGTCATCGGAGCCAAAGAAGCAACGCGGAGCTTGCCCTTGCGAGTGGCCTTGCGCATCCGCAGGAAGATCGCACCACACTCATCCTCGGGTTCGAGTCCAACCAGGAGGACCTGGCCGGCGTTCTCAAGCTGCGAGTAGGTGACGCCCAATCCGCTACCTGCGACGTGGGCAGCAAGGAATGAACGTTCCTCTTCACTGTGGCTGCGCGAACGCATATCGATGGAATCGGATCCAACAACGGAACGCGCAAACTTCGACCATGCCCAAGCATCTTCGAAGCTCAGGCGGCCACCGGGAAGAAAACCAACCTGGTCACCGGAAAGGCCGGCAAGCGCACGATGGACACGGTCCAAGGCATCCGACCACGAGGTCGGAACAAGCTGGCCGTTCTCGCGAACGAAAGGAGTGTTGAGGCGCTGGACACCCGACCACTTAAATGCGAAGCGATCCTTGTCAGTGATCCACTCTTCGTTCACCTCTGGATCATTTCCAGCCAGACGACGCAGAACTTCGCCGCGGCGAATATCCACGCGGATCGCACTACCGGAAGCATCGTGCTCGGTTACCGAAGCGGTAGATACCAAGTCGAAGGGGCGTGCGCGGAAGCGGTAATCATTCGAGGTCAGAGCACCAACCGGGCAGATCTGAATGATGTTGCCCGAGAAGTACGAGGCGAATGCGCGGCCCGAAACATCACGATCATTGGGGGCAAGATCGCCTTCATTGAGGGAGCCGATAATGCCTTCTTGACCATAAGGTCCCGAAATACCCGCCTTGACATTGTCCTTTTCCTGCGGGTTGAAGTAATCCAAGACCGCGGTATCAAAGGAGCCAACCTGCTCACCCATGAAGTGATGGTGCTCGGTCGGCGCGGTGCCACCGCCTCGTCCCTGAAGATCAAGGAAGGGGTCGCCCGCAATTTCCTTACCGAAGCGCACGCAGCGCTGGCACAGGATACAACGCTCGCGGTCCAGCAGAATCTGCGAGGTGAGCTTCAAAGGCTTGCGATACGTGCGCTTTGCATCGATGAAGCGCGAGCTCTCGCGGCCTTCGCTCATCGCTTGGTTCTGCAGGGGGCATTCGCCACCCTTGTCGCAGATTGGGCAATCAAGCGGGTGGTTGATCAGCAGGAATTCCATCACGCCTTCCTGGGCGCGGCGGGCAACCTCGGAGGTGTGCTGAGTCTTGACCACCATGCCTGGGGTGACAGTCTGAGCACATGAAGGCTGCGGCTTGGGCATGAATCGCAGCTCGCCGGTGTTGCGATCGGGCATTCCAACCTCAACAAGACACTGGCGGCACGCGGCGACGGGCTCAAGTAGCGGGTGATCACAGAAACGCGGGATACGAATTCCGGCCTGCTCGGCCGCACGGATCACCAGGGTGCCTGCGGGAACGTCCAATTCGACGTCGTCGATT
This sequence comes from uncultured Actinomyces sp., assembly GCA_916719935.1. Classification (GTDB taxonomy): domain Bacteria; phylum Actinomycetota; class Actinomycetes; order Actinomycetales; family Actinomycetaceae; genus Pauljensenia. The sequence goes on from CAKAPY010000002.1 coordinate 15,222, forward strand.
GTGACCTTCACTAGGTTCTCGCTCATCGAACTCCTCCCTTGGCAAAGTTGCTCGAGGCCTCGTAGGGGAACAATTCGCGCGCGGGCGTGGTCAGCCCGGCCTCGAATTCTTCGCGGAACTTCTTAATTCCCGACATGATCGGGGTTGCTGCCGCATCGCCCAGAGCACAGAAGCTTCGGCCAAAAATGTTGTGTGCGATCTCGTCCAGAAGATCGATATCGCCTTCCTGGCCCTTACCTGCTTCCAGGCGGAGCATGATCTGCTTGAGCCAGTAGGTTCCTTCACGACAGGGCGTGCACTTACCGCAGGATTCGTGCTGGTAGAACTCGATCCAGCGGGTAATGACGCGAACCACGGAGGTCGTTTCATCGAAAACCTGCAATGCACGGGTACCCAACATAGAACCGGCGGCGCCAACGGATTCATAATCCAAAGGCGTGTCCAGTTCGGCTTCGGTGAAGATCGGGGTCGAAGAGCCACCGGGAGTCCAGAACTTCAGTTGGTGTCCTTCACGGATACCACCGGCAAGCTCAATGAGCTCACGCATGGTGATTCCGAAGGGAGCCTCGAATTGGCCCGGGTTCTTCACGTGACCTGAGATTGAGAACAGGCCGTGTCCCTTGGACTTTTCCGTTCCCATCGAGGAGTACCACTGTGCGGAGTGCTGGAAGATTCCGGTCACCTGGCTGATCGACTCGACGTTATTAATAACAGTCGGACGCGCATACAAACCTGCGACAGCGGGGAATGGAGGCTTCAGACGCGGGTGGCCTCGGTAGCCTTCCAGAGAATCCAGAAGAGCAGTTTCTTCACCACAGATGTACGCACCCGCACCTGCGTGAGCGGTGATGCGAAGATCACCCAGCAGGCCGGCCTCTGTTGCTTCCTTAACTGCAGCCATCAGGCGGCGGTAGACGTGAACAACTTCGCCGCGAAGGTAGACAAATGCGTGGTGGCAATTGATGGCGCGCGAGGTGATCGCAATACCTTCAATCAGCACATGGGGATTTGCCATAATCGTCGGGATATCCTTACAGGTTCCCGGTTCCGATTCATCGGCATTAACCACGAGATAACGGGGCAAACCGTCATCGGGCGGAAGGAAGGACCACTTGAGGCCCGTGGGGAATCCAGCACCACCACGGCCTCGCAAGCCAGAGGCCTTAACGGTCTCAACGATCTCAGCGGGCTCCATGGTGTTGGCCTTCTTGAGTCCCTCATAGCCTCCTCGGCTCAGGTAGGACTCCAAAGTCCACGAGCGATCGCTCCCCCATCCGCGGGTCAGAATCGGGGTCAGGGCCACGGTTGTTTCACTCACCGTCCTTCTCCTTTCCTTCTTCCGCGGGAACGTCAGCCGGAGCGCTCCAGCCGCGTTCTTCGGCGATCCTCAGTCCCAGCGTCGAGGCCTCGCCTGCGCTGGGTCCTTCGTGTTCGTGTCCGTCAAGGAAGCCGGCAAGGACGTGCTCGGTTTCCTTGAAGGTCGGCAGCACAGCACTTCCGCGGGTGGGGTGCAAGGGCTTACCGGCCTCGATGTCATCAATGAGGGCGCATGCGGATTCGGGGGTCTGGTTGTCGAAGAACTCCCAGTTCACCATGACAACGGGAGCGTAATCGCAGGCCGCGTTGCATTCGAGGCGCTCAAGGGTGATGGTTCCGGCCTCGTTGGTTTCGTCGGTTCCGACACCAACCTTTTCGCTGACGGCCTCCCAGATTTCATCGCCGCCCATAACGGCGCACAGAGCATTGGTGCACACACCCACGAGGTATTCACCCGTGGGGTGACGCTTGTACTGGGTGTAGAAGGTCGCAACTGCCGAAACTTCTGCACGGGTGATGCCCAGAAGTTCAGCACACAGTGCAATTCCGTTTGCGCTCACGTAGCCGTCTTCAGACTGGACTAGGTGAAGCATGGGAAGCAGTGCGGAACGAGCGTGGCCCTGGGGGTAGCGCGCGATGATTTCGCGTGCCTCACCTGCAAGGCGCTCATAGGTTTCCACGGGATAGCTCATCGATCAACGCCTCCCAGAACGGGGTCGAGAGTGGCCAGTGAGACGACGACATCGGCCAACTGGCCGCCTTCCGTCATCATGGCCAGAGACTGCAAATTTGCGAATGAAGGGTCACGGAAGTGCGCGCGGAAGGGGCGAGTCCCACCGTCTGAAACGAGGTGGACACCCAAGATGCCCTTCGCGTGCTCAACGGTCTGGTAGACCTGGCCGGCGGGGACCCTGAATCCTTCGGTGACCAGCTTGAAGTGGTGGATCAGGGATTCCATTGAAGTTCCCATGACCTTCGCAATGTGTTCGGCTGAGTTACCCTGACCGTCCGTTGCAACTGAAAGCTGTGCGGGCCACTTGATATGCGGGTCGGCGACCATGACGGGCTGGCCTTCAGTTGCCTCCAAGCGGCGAAGGACCTGCTCGACAATACGCAGCGACTGGTAGCACTCATCGAAACGCACGCGAACACGGTTGTAGGCGTCGTTCGAGTCATAGGTGGGAACGTCGAATTCGAAATTCTCGTAACCGCAGTAAGGCTGATCCTTACGAAGGTCTTGGGGCAAGCCGGCTGCTCGCAGGGACGGACCGGTCAAACCCAGGGCCATCATTGCTGACAGAGGCATGTAGCCTACGCCAATGAAGCGCTGTTTAAAGATCGGGTTTGCCAGAACCAGGTCCTGGAGCTCACCGATATCGTTTCGCACCTTCGGGAGCTTTTCGCGGATGTAAGGGACCATGCCGCTGGGAAGGTCCTGAACTACACCGCCGGGGCGGATGTATGCGTGGTTCATACGCAGACCGGTAATGCGCTCGAAGATTCGCAGAATCTCTTCGCGTCCCCTGAAGGCAATGGTCATCATGGTCGTCGCGCCAAGCTCGTTACCGCCGGTACCGATTGCAACGATGTGCGAGGCGATGCGGTTGAGTTCCATCATCAGGATACGAATGAGGTTTGCGCGTTCCGGCACATCATTCGTAATGCCTAGGAGCTTCTCAACGGCCAGGCAGTAACCCACTTCTTGGAAGAAGGGAGCCACGTAGTCCATACGAGTGCACAGCGTGACGCCCTGGGTCCACGTGCGGTATTCCATGGTCTTTTCGATACCGGTGTGAAGGTAGCCCGTGTCAACGCGAGTTTCGCGAACGGTTTCGCCATCCAGCTCAAGGATCAGGCGAAGAACGCCGTGGGTTGAGGGGTGAACAGGACCCATGTTAAGTACGACGCGCTCATGGTTGATGCGCTCGATCTCAGCGATGACGTCGTTCCAGTCTCCGCCCTGGGCAAGAACCTCGGGAACTTCGTCAATGTCCAGGCCTGCACTTGAGGCTGCAGCGTGAAGTGAAGGAGTAGTCATTAGTTGTACGACCTCCGAGTGTCGGCAGGGGCGTTGACTGCACCCTTGAATTCCACGGGAATACCACCCAGGGGGTAGTCCTTACGCTGCGGGTGACCTACCCAGTCATCAGGCATAGCGGTTCGTGTCAGCGAGTGATGCCCATCAAAAACAATTCCCATGAGGTCCCATGTTTCGCGTTCCTGCCAGTCGTTCGCCGGGTAAATATCGACGATCGAGGGAATGTGCGGATCCGAATCCGGGCAGGTCACTTCCAGGCGGATCATGCGATTGTGCGTGATCGACATGAAGGGGTAGATCGCGTGGAGTTCACGGCCTTGATCCTCGGGGTAGTTCACGCCGTTAGTTCCCAGGCACATCTCGAAACGCAGATCCTGATCATCACGCAGGTAGCGCGCAACGCGGCGGATGTGCTCACGCGGGATGAAGATGCTGAGTTCGCCGTGTTCAACGACAACCTTCTCAATGACATCCGCAACTGCCAGTCCATCGGCGGCAATCAATTCCTCGAGGATGTCAACGATCTGATCGAAGTACGAACCATAGGGGCGCAGCGCTGCGGGCGCAGTGCGCGCGACAGTTACTTGCTGCGAGAAGCCCGTGGTATCACCCTGATCCGGAGCTCCGAACAGACCCTGACGGGTTTTGATGACCTCGGGCTGCTCGGCACCGAAACGATTAATTTCTTCGCTCATGCCAGCAATCCCTTCAGATCGTGAGTCGGGGTCGCAGCAAGTGCTGCTGCTTCAGCCTTGCGAGCAATTTCGCGACGGTGTGCGCCCAGCGGTTCACTTCCGATCTGCTCACGCAGTGTAAGGATTGCGTGAATCAAGGCCTCGGGACGAGGCGGGCAGCCGGGAAGGTACACATCGACGGGAACAATGTGGTCGCATCCCTGGACGACGGCGTAGTTGTTGAACATACCGCCCGAAGATGCGCAGGCACCCATGGAGATGACCCACTTGGGGTCGGCCATTGAGTCATAGACGCGGCGCACGATGGGAGCCATCTTGTGGGAAACACGTCCGGAGACAATCATGAGGTCGGAGTGACGCGGCGATGCGCGGAAAACTTCCAAACCGAAACGCGACATGTCGAAACGAGGAGTTCCGGCTGCCATCATTTCAATTGCGCAGCACGCCAAGCCCATGGTGACTGGCCACTGACTGTGCTTTCGAGCAAGACCGAGGATCTTCTCCATGCTTGCCAGGGCAATGCCTGCAGGCAGGCTTTCTTCAATTCCCATTGTTTTCCTCTTACCTCAGTAATCCAGTCCGCCGCGGCGCCATTCGTAGATATAGGGGACGGTGATCACCGCGATGAAGGTCAGCATGGCAATCAATCCGAAAAGTCCCAGCTGGTTGAAGCTCACGGCCCACGGGTACATGAACACGACTTCAATGTCGAAGACAATGAAGGTCATGGCTACCAGGTAGTAGCGCACAGGAAAGCGTCCACGCTCCAGATGCTGCTCCGTGGGGTCGATTCCGCATTCATAGTTATCGGCCTTCGTGCGATTCTTGCGCGTTGGTCCCAGAATTGCGGATGCGCCCAGCCCGCCCAGCGCCAAGACCATGGCGGCTGCAGCCATGATCAGCAGCGGAACATAGGGATTTGTCATCGTTCCTCCCACATCGGGTGTACCTTCGTAGCCATCATGCTGATGGCACCATCTTGGATAGGGTCGTAATCAGTCGGTCGTCGAAGTCGCCGCCTTGGCGTTCGAAGCCATCCGACAGAAGTTTGTGAACCAGGGTCATCAGGCGCGGGATGGGCAGACCGTAGGTCGTGCACAGGCGCATGATTCGCGGATTTTCAATGAGACGAACAAAGATGCGTCCCAACTGGTAGTAGCCGCCGTATTCGTCACGGATCCGTTGGGGATAGGCGCTCATCGCTCGGTCAACGCCAGCGCGGTGCGTGCGGGCAAGAGCCTGAGCCATGGCCTCGGCCGCGTAGCGTCCAGCCTTCATCGCGGGTGCAATTCCTTCTCCGTTAAAAGGAGAAACCATTCCGCCGGCATCGCCAACAATGACGAATCCATTGGTGTAGTGGGGCTGACGGTTAAGGCTCATCGGCAAAGCGGCGCTGCGAAGCTCACCGATTTGATTTTCTGGAGTAAATCCCCATTCTTCGGGAAGGTTGGCCATCCACTGTTCGAAAACCTGACGATAGGGCAGGTTCGTCGCACTTGCCGTCGAGGCCACAGAGCCCAGTCCGACATTGACGACGCCATCCCCCATGGGGAAGATCCAGCCGTATCCAGGAAGCAGATCCGAGTGCCCGGGTTCGCCCGCCCAGAGTTCCAGGTGCGATTCCATCCATTCTTCGTTGCCACGAGGGGAACGGAAGTAGGTGCGTGCCGCAACGCCCATGGGACGCTTGGGATTCTTTTCAATTCCAAGGCGGGTGGAAACCTTTGCAGAGACGCCACCGGCATCCACAACCAGCTTGGCGTGAATCGTCACGTCTTGGGCATTCTTGCCACGGCCTCGGCGCGCGCGAACACCGCAGACTCGATGTGTGGAGTCTTGGAGTGCCTCGGTTGCGGTGAGTTCTTCTTCGAGGCGAGCTCCCGCACTCTGTGCACGCTGAACCAATGCGTGGTCAAGGTCCATACGCGCGCGAGTCATTCCGTATCCCGGAAGCGAAGCCTGATCTGGCCACTCCATGTGAATGGTATGGCCACCGCCAATGACAGTCAGACCGCGGTTTCGTGCCCAACCAGAAGTATCAACACCCATGAGGATGAGCTCTTGAACGGCGGCGGGAGTCAGACCATCACCGCAGATCTTGTCGCGCGGGAAACGTGCCTTATCGACAAGAAGGACGTCAATACCAAGGGTCGCCAAATGATAGGCGGTAGATGCACCACCTGGGCCAGCGCCGACAATAACGACATCAGCGTTCATGTCTTGGGCCTGTTGGCTCACCATGCCTCCTTCACGCTCCACGCAACGATGAACCCATATCGGGGTCCAGTTCAGACCATAGTCACCGGTATACGAAGCCGCGAAAGCACGCCAAAAAGTCCGTGAGAACAACACTTTAGGGGCGTGAGCGAGCACACACCCGTATTCAATTTGCACATATGTTTGTTGCGTTAATCTGCGCGGAAATCCTTAGGAAACCGGGTAGCAGTGCTCCGGCTCCTTCAAACCGGGGCCAAAGTCAACCTCGCGACCGTCCAAAGACCAGACATTTCGCGAGATCTGTTGGACGTCCTCGTGGCGAGCAAGCCACTGGCTCAGCTCTGCCTGTTCCTGCTCCGTTAGCCATACCAAGGGATCGGAAGATGACTTAAAACCAGCGACCGCGGCAACATCCTGGAGCCACCCGATCTGCTGATCATTCAGCAGGTTCTTCATGTGACGGAAGAAGATGACATCGGGATCAACATCAATGAGCTCACGCAGCCACAGACGCGATACAGAACCCATAAAAGCATTGCGCGCTTCTGCGTCGGAACGATCATCAGTCGCGTAGTTCTTCCAAATGGGAGCGACATCGCAGCCCACTCGAATTCCGTCGTAGAGGCCGATCGCGGGGATGATCAGGGCACCAGAACCCAGAAGGTAGGTGTCCTCCCCTGCTGCCTCTCGCAAAATCTGCGAACCCAAAATAAACGCATCATCGGGGCTTGCTTCGCGATTAAAACGCACGCCTTCGATGGCCGCTGCGTTAATAAAGTCAGTCTTGATATAGCGGATTCCCGCGTCAAGCAGGTATCCGATGGTGTCGCGCAGATAATCCTGCGCCAGGGGGTGCGTTGTATCTAGCGCATAGTAGGGACCACCCCAGTTGTATCCGGCGATAGCGAGCTTCCCATCCTCCGCATGGACGAAAGCTTCGGGGTGCGCCTGAAGGAAAGGTGTCCCTTCTCGGGCAATGAAGGGCGCAATCCACAAACCGGGAGTCACACCGAGATCGGAAATGTAGCGAGCACAGGCAGCAAGATCGTGTCCAAACTTCGCATTCGGACGCCAATCGCCTACATTTAGCTGCCATCCATCATCGATCTGCAAGGCAGTGAAACCAAGTTTTGCAAGCCCGGGAAGCTGTCCGGCAAGAACATCCCAGGAAACATTTTCGTAGTAGGAATACCAAGAACACCACACACGCGGTGCCTGACCGGGGCTGCGACGTCGAGGGCGCAGCTGCTCAACATAGGCCTCGAAAATCTCCGCTTCACTACCCCAGCTCACAAACCAGCGAGCCGGACGAATCTCATCGAAGCCAACAAAAACATCTTCATCAGCGCGCACCTTCGGGTGTCCACCCACGAGCGCGCCAATGAGGAAACCTGCGCCGCCCTCTTCTTCAACAACCGCGCCCATCCACGAACCGTGATGACGGACGGTGTCATCTGCCCCAGGGTCATCGGCGGTTGTCCGACGTTCATCAGAGGGAACTCGCAGGGGTGCTTCACTCAGCAAATTCCACCCAGAGGGCGACCAAGAATTGTGCCCACTGCGGTAGTACTGGCCACTTTCCATTCCGTGGAGCAGCGCGACACGGCTAGCGTCAATGATTGCGAAGTTGTCACCCTGCTCGATGAGCTGAGCATCAGCTGACGCGCTCAAAGTGGCGTTAGGAAGGGAAAGTACCAGACGTTGCATGATCGTTCTTTCATTGACGAGGCCGTGGGAAGCGGCGCAGAAGGAAAGGAAAGTTATGGGTTTGGGTGTGGAAAGCGGGTCCCGCTGACCTGCGATTGGGTAATCGACGGAGGCGGGACCCGCTCAGTGGCTTACTTGAGCAGGGCGTTTGCCTTCTCGTTGGCCGTCGTCATGGTCGCCTGAGGATCAGCGCCACCGGCGACCTCCTGGATAGCGTCCTGGATCAAAGCGTTGACCTCGTCACCGTGTGAGAAGACGGGAACCGAGAAGGTCTCCTTGTTCTCAACGACGGTGGTGAATGCCGAGTTGTCCTGGCCCTTTGCCTCGCGTGCCTTCAGGGACGCTTCGGTGCCCTTGATGCTGGCGGGGAAGATGACGCCGGACTCGCCGACCTTGATCTGGCACTTGTCAGAAGCCATGTAGGCGATCCACTTGAATGCCTCATCGGGGTGCTTCGAGCCGCTCCACACGACATCGTGCAGACCGTTCATGGCGCTACGACGTCCAACGGGGCCGATCGGAAGAGGTGCGTAGGCGAACTTCTTCTGCGCATCTGCACCCAGGTAGGAGGAGACGGTGAAGGAACCGGCGATGGTCGATGCGGCAATACCTGCGTTCATCGTTGCGTCGGTGCCCAGCGAGGACTGCTTATCGAACTTGGGGGCGTAGCCCTTCTCGATGAGCTGACGTTCCCAAGCGAGGGTGTCGACCAGGCTCTTATCAGCGAAGTTGAACTTGGTCGGGTTCACGGTCTTGTCGCCGTAGGTGAAGCCGTTGGAAGCGGCGAATTCGCCCCAACCGTTCTGGCCGATTGCGCCGTCTGCCCACTCGGGGTAGTAGCCGTAGCGCTTGACGTTGTTCTTATCGAAGGCCGGGTCAAGTCCGTTGTGGCCATTGGCATCAACGGTGGTCTTTGCAACGAATTCCTGGAAGGTACCGCCATCGGTGGGGTTCCAGGTCAGCTTGGCCATGTCTTCCTTGGTGTAGCCAGCTTCCTTTGCGACCTCTGTGTCGTAGAGCAGACCCATGGTGTCCCAGTCCTTGGGCAGGCCGTAACGCTTGCCCTCGAACTTCGACAGATCAGCAAGTCCGGGCTGGTAGATGGAATCATCGATTCCAGCTTCCTTTGCCTTGTCAGTGATATCCAAAATCTGCTTGGAATCAATGAACTGGAGAAGACGCGTGGAGTGATCGACAAAGGTGTCGGGCGCGTTCGATGCTGCCAGCTGAGTGGTCAGCGTATCCCAGTACTGGCCCCATGCGGTCTGGGTGATCTTGACGGTGATGTTCGGGTTTTCTGCATGGAAGTCGTCAGCGCACTTCTGGTACAGAGGAGCTTGACGGTCATCCCACAGCCAGTAGCTGACGGTCACACCGTCGCCCGATGCCGAGGAACTCGAGGTGCTCGAGGAGTTGGCGTTGCACGCGCCCAGGGACAGCGCCATTGCTGCGACAATCCCCGCTGAGACTACGGTACGAGTTTTCATGTGTGGTTCTTTCTCTTCAGGCACTTTCGTGCTATTTGATTCCAGAGAAGTTCAGGGACTCAACCAGCTTGCGTCCCATGAGAATCAGGAGGATCAGGACCGGGATGACGCTGAGCGTTGACCCTGCCATGAGTCCGGTCCAGTCGGGTGCCCTATTGGGCGATTGCTGCTGGAAAATTCCCAGAGCAACGGTGAGGAGCTGAGCGCCTTCGCGCCCGGTCAGCAGCGGCCAGAGGAAGTCTTTCCACATGCCGATGATCGTAATGAGGGTCATCGTCATGATTGGTCCTGCAGACATGGGGATGGTTACTTTGAAGAAACGGCGGACGGGTCCCAATCCGTCAAGCATTGCCGCTTCCTCCACTTCCCGAGGCAGGGAGAGGAAGAACTGCCGCAGGAAGAAGATCGAGAAGGGTGCCATGAAAAGTGCGGGAAGCATCATGCCCTGCATCGTGTTCAGCCAACCAAGCTGCTTAATCAACACGTAGTTCGGCAGAAGCGAGAAGATCCCGGGGATCATGAGCGCACCAATGACGCACGCAAAGAGCGCGTTTTTGAAGGGGAACTTCAAACGGGCAAAAGCGTAGGCCGCGCATGAAGCAAAGAAGGTCTGAATGATGGCAATACCGCCCGCGTAAATCAGCGAGTTCGTTGTTGCAATAGCGAAGTTGATCGTTGCTCCACTACCACCGGCTGCCATGGCCTCTTCAACAGAAACCAGTCCAAGAATTCGCTTGAAATTGATCATCGTCGGATGTGATGGCCACAGCCTCGTTGATTCGGCAATGAGATCGGCCTGCGGAGTGATCGCCGTGCGGATCATCCAATAGAAGGGGAAAACCGTGACAAGAACTGCGATCGCGATGATCGCCCACGCGACAACTTTGGAAGGTTGGAATTTCTTGAGCATGATTGGTCCCCTTAGGCCAGATCCGATGAGCCGGCGCGCATGAGGCGCAATTGGATTGCGGTGAAGATTGCCAAGACGACAACCAAGAGCATTGCGACGGCGGAGGCGTAGCCCATCTTCAGGAAGGTGAAGCCCTGCTGGTAGATGTAGTAGTAGATGACGCGAACTGCGGGAATTGGGTGTCCGGCGTAACCGATCTGAACCGTATCGAAGATCTGGAAGGATCCAATCAGACCCATGACGAGGACCAGAACCAAAACAGGACGCAGAAGCGGAAGCGTAATTCCGAAGAACATTCGCGTCTCACCAGCGCCATCTAGCGACGCACTTTCATAGAGTTCACCGGGGATCTGCAGCATGCCTGCGTATAAAAGCAATGCGGTGTATCCGGTGTAGGCCCAGATATTAATTCCGGCGACGATCGGCATTGCTGCGTTGGCGTTGTAGAAAGTCACGCCATCAACACCAACCATTGAAAGTAGGTGGGTAACAAAACCAATATTTGAATCGAGGAGCCATCCCCAGATCAGCGCGATGGCGACATTGGGAACCAGCCACGGTAAGAGCAAGAGCGAGCGAACCCAGGTTGCGCGAGCAAATCGCTGCATGAGTGCTGCAAGAAGCAATCCGAGGAAAGTCTGTCCCACGATGTTGTACAGCGCGTAAGCAATGGTGACTTTGAAGGCATTCCAGACTTCCTTATCCGCAATTGCCTTACTGTAGTTGTCCAGGCCAACCCAGTTGGCTTCGCCGATCAGGTTGAAGTCTGTGAATGAGTACCACAGGCCCCGAAGTGCGGGGTAGACGTAGAAGATGAAGAAACCGATGAAGGTTGGAATGAGGAAGATAGCTGCTGCCCGGCGATCATCGCGACGCTTGAGCATGCGAGTTCCAGCCGCATCTGCGCTCGAGCGCAGACCCTGCTTCTTGCCTGCCAGCTGCGCTCCCTGTTGCGCACTGGTTTTCTGCGAATCAGAACCGGTCCCTGACCGGTCTTCCGCAAGTGTGGGGCTCTTCATTGAGTACACCTCCATTGCTGTGACAGGCACTAATTAAACACCTTGAACAAAGTTTGTCAAGACCATTGACAAAGCTGATCCCGCTCTGCTTCACTACTTGTCACGAGCTCAATGACAGAGCTCAATCGCCCGAAAGGACTCTCGACGATGAGAAAAACACCAGCTTTTCTTCTCTCAGGCGCACTCGCGACGGCACTGACGATTGCCGCCCTGCCGGCCACGGCCTCGGATTCAGGAAATGGGGAATGGACGCAACTCAAGAGCGCCCCGGCCCCCGTTTCCAACCCTCTCAAGGGTTTCTTCCCCTTCGCGCCCGACGATGGAAGCGAGTTGCCTGCCGCAGAAGGCGCGCTTCCCTACACGATGGAATGGACTTACTTCCCCGTCAGTGACGTTGTCACTGCAAAGGGCGTCTACGACTGGAGCAAGGTCGACAAGATGCTCGACGCCATCGCCTCCCGCGGACACCAGGCAGTATTCCGTTTCTACCTGGACTACCCCACCAGGAAGTCCGGAGTTCCGCAGTATCTCATCGATGAAGGAATCAACACTTCCCGCACCTACACGGTCTTTGATAACAATCGCGTATCATTCTCGCCCGACTACAACGACCCCCGTGTTCAGGAAATGATGCTTGACTTCGTCAAGGCGCTGGGCGAAAAGTATGACGGCGATGCGCGCGTGGGTTATCTGACCGCCGGGCTCATCGGTTTCTGGGGAGAAGACCACACGTGGCCCATGAACGGCGAAGTAAGCGCAGACAACCCCAAGGGTGAAAACTGGATGCCCAGCGACGAATTCCGCGCCAAGCTGGTTGCCGCATGGGACAGCGCGTTCAACGACACCCACATTCTGTACCGCCTTCCCACCGAGGCAACGAAGGCCCACCACATGGGCTACCACGATGACTCTTTCGCCTACTCAACCCTTGACAATGTTGACTGGCACTTCATGGCACACATGAAGAATCAGGGCGAGGACAAGGCATGGCAGAACGTTCCGATCGGTGGCGAGGTCTACCCGCCATTGCAGACCTGCATCTTCTCTCAGCCTTTGAACTGCCCGGGCGCAGAAGCAGAAAAGGCACAGGGCCGTAATTTCGACATGATTGAGTCCATCAAGGCCACTCATGCCACCTGGCTCATCAACCACAAGGCTTTCCTTGTCGGATACAAGGGCGCAGACCTAGAGCGAGCAAAGGAAGCAAATGCTCTCATGGGTTACACCCTGAGCGCGAAGAAAGCCCGGACAACCGTGAAGGATTCCTCCGTCACCGTCGAAGCAGAGATCGCCAACACCGGCCTCGCCCCCTTCTACGCAAATTGGCCGATTGAGATCGCGCTGGTGAACAGCAAGGGAGAGAAGGTCGTTTCCAAGACCATTGAGTCCCCGCTTCCCTCCGTTGAGCCCGGATCCTCAACGATTGTCGAGGCCACGCTTGACCTGAGCAGTGGCGGTGGAGAACGCTCCGCCCAGGCAGCTACCGCCCCCGTAAGCGGAGATCTCAGCGCAGTCCTACGGGTTGTCAATCCGCTGCCCAATGGTGTACCTGTGGCCTTTGCAAACGAAGCAATGGACACAACCCTTCCCGGCTACCTGAGCTTGGGAACGGTGTCTTTGGGCACCTCGCTTCCGGCTCAGCCTTCCACGCCGAAGGGCAATGACTCGAACACACCCGGCGGTTCCACTGAAGCCAAGGCAGCTAGCGCCTCTTCTGAAAAGAAGAGTGCAGAAGCCCCCAAGACGAAGCTGGCACGTACCGGCACCGTCGGTGGCACTGTCCTTGCAATCGCAGCGGGCACACTTGGGCTTGGAGCCCTTCTGATTCGCCGCACGCGCGCCTGATAGACGTCGCAACTGTCGAATATTCAGAATTATTCGACTCGCCTATCAGCGTAGGCTCAGGATTTCCTTCCTGGGCCTACGCTGAATTGGTCTCATCCCAACGAAGAGAGAGCCATGACTCAGACCTACGGCCCCGACCGCATCAGGGAAATGAATTCCCTCGCGGTGCTCGCGTACCTGCGCGCTATTGAGGACACAACCTCCTCTCAAATTGCCGCCGCAACGGGCCTCTCACGCACTTCGGTCAATGCAACGATCACTGATCTTGAGCGTTTGGGATGGGTCCAATCCCTACCACCGACCTCACCTCCTACCGGGCGCCCCGCAAAGCGCTACCGTTTCCGCTCAGAGTCGGGTTTCGTCTTGGGTATCGATATCGGGGCAAACCGAATCGCAACCTCCTTGACCGATCTATGCGGTGAAGAAAAGTGCTCAGAAGAAACCGAACTGGCTCCTTCGTCGGCTGCGCCTAGGCGAATGGAAGCTGTTCAGCACACCATTTCCCACACTCTTGAGAAAAACCCGTCCTACCGCGACGGCCTGGCACTGATTTCGGTCGCAGTTACCGGCCCCGTTGACGAGGCCGGAAGAATGCCTTTCGGCGGTCCTCTTCCCGGTTGGGAGAGCGTGCCAATGGTCCAAGAGCTTCAGGCATGTTACAAACGCCCAGTTACCGTTGAGAATGACTGTAAATGCGCTCTGGATGCAGAGTCACACCTCGGTCAGGCGCAAGATGTTTCTTCTGCCGTCTACATCATGGCCGGCGCACGAATTGGCGCATCCTTCATGATCGACGGAAAGGTCTGTCGGGGTTCAGCCGGTGCAGCCGGAGAAATCGGTGCACTCCCCCATCTCAATTGGTACAAAACGCCCGCACATTTCTTCACACACTCGCAGTTTCCTGCTGACCTCTCTCATCGCGCAGCAGCACGGTGGGTGTGCGACCGAATGAGAGATGGCGACGCAGAAGCAATGCGAATTGTCAAAGAATTCGCGCGAGACCTTGCCCTTGGAGCAGCGGCGTTGATTCTGACGATTGACCCAGAAGTTCTCATCCTTGGCGGAGGTATCTCGGCATCCGCGGATCTGTGGAAGGATGAATTTTCTTCACGCCTCGAAGAACTCACGATCCACATGCCCGAAATCCGCGTCTCTCAGCTGGGCGGACGCGGGGTGGTCCAAGGTGCTGTATGCCGCGGAATCGACCAAATTACAGCCCACGCGTGCGGAGAGCAATTGCTCCCCGCATCGGAAGTTATTCAGATCGTATCCTAAATTGATCGTGTCCTAAAAGATTGGGGGGTGGCCGCAGCCACCCCCCACTTTTCACCTGAGTCTCAGGCTCCTCGATCCTGGTTATTCTCGAAGTACCTCGTCAATTCAGGACTGACACGCGGAACATCAAAGGGAAGAGAACCCTCGCGCAGTGACTTAGTGGCCAGCACTCCCGCAGCAACGGCCTCGCGAGCCCCCAGCGGCGTCGTATCGGTCCGATCACCCTTGGCAACAAAGCGCAGGAACTCGTCCATCGTTGCGACATCGGCATCATCATGTCCGCCAGCGTCACCCTTAATGGGGATCTCGATATCGCCAGTGGGCTCCCATCCACTGCGATGCTTCCATACGCGAACAACCCCGCCTTCACCATCGCCAAAGTTTTCCGCTCGACCTTCGGTTCCAATCACGGTGTAGTTACGCCAGTAATCGGGAGTGAAGTGGCACTGTTCGTAGGAAATCAGAGTGCCAGAAACCTGCCTCATCATGAGCATGGAGACGTCCTCGACATCAATCACGGGATTAAGACCGGTGAGAGACGCGGGCGGCCAGTTATCGAAAGAGAACCAGTCACTCATGACCGCATCAGACTTCTGCCCGCTGCGATCACTGAGCTTTCCGTAGAGCATGAGATCTCCCATGCCAACAACACGCTCGGGGACGGAATCAGACAGCCAGTTCATGACATCAATGTCGTGCGCAGCTTTCTGAAGCAGCAGCCCGGTCGTTCGACTGCGATCTGCATGCCAATCCTTGAAGTAATAGTCACCGCCATTGCCCACAAAGTGACGGCACCAAATTGCTCGGACCTCACCGATCAGACCATCTTGGACAACTTGACGCAGAATGCGCACAACCGCCATGTGTCGCATGTTGTGGCCCACATAGAGCGGAGTCTTGGTCCTATACGCGGTTTCAAGAACGCGATCAGAACCCTCAATAGTGATCGCGATCGGCTTTTCCAGATAGACCGCAACCCCAGCTTCCAAAAGCGCGCA
The DNA here is from genome assembly GCA_916719935.1 of uncultured Actinomyces sp. Taxonomy (GTDB): domain Bacteria; phylum Actinomycetota; class Actinomycetes; order Actinomycetales; family Actinomycetaceae; genus Pauljensenia. The sequence continues at coordinate 30,730 of CAKAPY010000002.1, forward strand.
GGTGATGTCTTCGTGAGTGTCATCAGGGCTGGTAACAATTGCGCAGTCAATGCCCAGTTCCAGCAGCTCATCGAGGGTTTCAAACCACGGGTAATCACCCAAAACTTCTGTCGCGCGCTGGCGCATCGCGGGATTGGGATCGCATCCTCCAACCAGTTCTGCAGGAATCGTGGCTTTGTGGCAATTCTCGGCAATGACGCACCGTGCGCCCAAACCAATCACGCCAACACGTAGGGGTGCAGACATTTTTAGCTCCATTCAAGGGTCATCTTTGACACCCCTATTATGCGCCCTCTACCCCCACTTATGCAAAGGTCTTGACAAAGTCCCCAAGCGAGAAGCTCAGACTCCTCACTCGAGCAAAAACCTGCAGAACTTCAGTGCTTCACAGCGCGATGAAGAGCAACGATCCCACCCGTCAGGTAACGGTATTGGACGTCACTCCACCCGGCCTCGGCAATCAAGTGTGCAACTTCGGGAGCATCGGGCCACTCGCGAATCGACTCCGCCAAATAGTCATAGGCGACGTCATCTGAAGAAGCTAGGCGCGCAACCAGCGGCATCACATACTGGAGGTGCAAGGAATACCCCGCACGCAGAGGCACAGAGGTCGGCGTCGAAAACTCGCAGACGACCAGTCGCCCGCCGGGGCGCACAACGCGAGCCATTTCCTCCAGTGCACGCTTAGGATCTGGAACATTGCGCAGACCGTAGGAAATGGTGACAGCATCGAAAGACTGATCTTCAAAAGGAAGATCCATCGCGTCGCCTTGGACGAATTCAATGTCGGGGTGGCGATTGCGTCCTACCTCGATCATGCCGGCGGAAAGATCGCAGGCAACAACGCGCGCACCGCTGCGCGCAATCTCTGCAGAGGAGGCACCCGTTCCAGCTGCTAGGTCCAAAATCCGATCCGAGGGCTTCGGCGCCAGCGCATTGGTCAAAGCCTTCAGCCAGACAAAATTCATTCCGCCGCTCAGCAGTGCATTCATCACGTCGTAACGCGAAGAGACATCATCAAACATTGCGGCCACTTGATCTTGAGACTTGCCAAGATCTGCTCGACGCTGCTGGGAGGCAGTCTGTTCACTCATACGTACATTTTCCCATTTACGCGCCACATCGGCACACTTAAGTGGAAGCCCACGCAAAGCACTAGCATTGAACCATGCCCTCCGGACACTTTTCGCCGATCCCTACCCTGTACTGCTGGGTTGAGCGCATCGATCCTTCCTCCCCTCACGGGCATCTTCCATTGACCTCTTTCCTTCCCACCTCTGAGCTTTGCGCGTGGATTCGCGACGAGGCCATGGTCGGCTGGGGGCAAGCGTGGCGTTGGCAGCGCGGGAAGGACCGTCCTCCCCTTGTCGAGGCCGGGGAGAACGCAGCGATTACCGAAGCTGCGCGAGTGTGGGATTTAGTTCGCGAAAAAGCACTGATCCACTGGGCTGAAGGCGCGCGTAATGCGTGGGGCCCTGATTTACCCGCCCTTCCGATTGCTTTTGCATCTTGCGCTTTTGAGGACGACGGGGAACGTGTTCTGGTTGTGCCGACTTTTCTCATCATCACTCGCGGTTCGACGCGTTTCTTGGTGACGAGCTCAATCGATTCGCGTGACAAGCCTGTTTTTGATGCCGAGATTATCGATCACCAACTCCCACCTTCCAAAACGCTGAGTATTGGCCCCGGTGCCATGAGCGAGAAGGCATGGTGCGGCGCGGTTGATGAAATCATCGATGCCCTTCGTAATGAAGAGGCAGGAAAAGTTGTCATGGCCCGCGACATGACGATCATTTCCGACTCTCCCTTTGATCAGGCTGCTTTGATTGAGCATCTGCATCAGCGTTACCCCCAAACCTGGACCTTCGCCGTTGCAGGCTTAATTGGTGCGACCCCAGAAATGCTGGTCTCCCTTCACCAGGGAAAGCTCCATTCGCGCATCCTTGCAGGAAGCAGCAAACCCGAGGATGCAGGTTCGCTCCCACTATCTTTAAAGGATCGTTCCGAACATCTCTTTGCAGTCGAGTCCGTCGTGGCCGCACTTCTTTCTGTAGCGCAGGATGTTCAAGCACCCGCACGTCCCGATGTACTGATTCTTCCCAATATTGCCCACCTCAGTTCTGATGTATACGCAACTTTCCCCCAGGGAAGCGTTCTTGATGCGGTGGCACAACTGCATCCCACTGCCGCGGTGTGCGGAACTCCAACTGATGACGCACTGGACCTCATCCACGCCTACGAGCGCACGGAACGCGAACGTTATTCAGGCCCGGTTGGCTGGATTGACGGTGCGGGAAATGGGGAATTTGGCATTGCTCTGCGCTGCGGTCAATTAGAGAACAACGACCGCACCTTGAGGATCTTCGCCGGCTGCGGAATCATGCCAGATTCATTATCCCGCAGCGAATTGGAGGAGACCCAGACCAAGATGCGGCCGTTGCTCGAGGTATTAAACCTTTAGCTCAGTGCTCTGACTGAAGCGTGACCTTTGCAGTGTTCTCAACGCCATCACGCACGTAAGTGACGCTCACTTCTTGGCCGCCCGTGTAGCGACGGACATAACCGACCAAGGACTGCGCCGAGGTGACAGTGTTCCCATCAATCTTGGTAATCACGTCCCCGGCCTTCAAACCTGCAGCTTCAGCTCCAGACCCCTGGCTCACACCAGAAATCTGCGCGCCCGCACGGGTGTCATTTCCTACTCGCGCGGCACCGGTAGTGACAGTGACGCCCAAGCGAGCATGGTCAACTGTTCCGTTTTGAATGAGCTGATTGACAACCGAAACAACCAGGTCAGAAGGAATCGCGAATCCCAGACCGATCGATCCCGCCTCAGAGTTCGACGATGAGGAGAGCGATGCAATTGAGGAGTTAATACCGATCACTTGGCCATGTTCATTAAATAGCGGGCCACCGGAGTTACCCGGGTTGATCGAGGCATCAACCTGGATGGCATTCGTTGTGATCGATTGACTCTGGTTTCCCTGCTGCTGAAGCTGACCGAAGGGGTCCTTAGAGTTGTCCTGGTTTTGCGATTCCGAGGCTTGCACCTGAACAGGACGATTGAGAGCAGAGACAATACCCGTTGTCACCGTATTCGAGAGGCCAAGAGGCGAACCAATGGCCATGACGGGCTGACCAACCTTGAGATCAGAGGATTGCCCAAACTGGGCAGCAACAAGGTCTGAGGGCGGATTCACCAAGCGAATTACCGCGAGGTCAGTGCTCTTATCTGTACCAACAATCTTTGCTTCGTAGATTCTGCCATCAGTGAGGGTGACTTGAATCCGTCCACTTCCATCAACGACCGAGGAAATGACGTGGTAGTTGGTGACGATGTTTCCAGAGGAGTCGACGATCGCACCCGAGCCAATTCCCGAGGAATTCTGAGCCGAAACAGAAATAGTGACGACAGCGGGAGATACGGTTTTTGCGACGTTCTCCCAATCAACTGCGGTTCCAGCGGAACTGCTCTGAGCGGGTGCGGAGGTCTGACTGACCAGCGGGGTTGTCACTGAAGAATGCAGGTTTTGCCCGATGACCAATGTTCCTCCGATGGCCAAGCCTGCGGTGCAGGCCATCGCCAGGACAAGTGCTCCCCAGCCGGGCCCTCGGCGGGGGTTATGCGTCTCAAGAAGAGTGGGGGTCGAACCTGCGGGAACTCCAGCTAGACTTCCTCCCTCTGCCGAGGCCTCGGATGAAGGGGGCTGAGCAGAACCAGGAGTGTATGCTGCTCCACTTTCAGAAGTGACGGGAGTTACTGCAGGGAGCGGCGCAGTTTCGTGCTGCATCGGCACAGACGCGCCGCCTTCTTGCGAGGCCGATTGCTGGGCGAGTTCTTGCGCGTCAGGTTGAAAGCGCGCATCACCTTGAGGAGTGGTTTCTTCTGGATTCATGACCAACCCATCTCATTTCGTTATCAAATCGTTACATTAGCATCCTACAACGATCGCAAAAATGCAATATCTTCAGTCGGTCGAGAGACGCAGAGCTGCAGCACTTCCAGCCCATCAGCTTCTGTATTCAAAATCGCTCGAAGCTCCAGCATTGAACTCACACGGCGAATCTTCGCCCCATACGCCTGAGCAAGCGCAGTGATATCCACGCGCTGAGCGACTCCGAAATAGCGCTCATACACAGCCTTCGAAGCACGCTGACCATGCTCCAAACTCTCAAAAATCGAGCCTCCCTGGTCATCCAGGACAATGACCCGACAGCGGGGGAATTCCTCTCCGAGAGGCATTCCCATCCCAGAGGCATCATGCAAGAAAGTTAAGTCCCCCATTACGGCGTGAACCGTTGGCGGGCATTCATATGATTCTTCCAATGCGCGCGCCCAGCCAAGAGCCGTCGACACATTTCCGTCAATTCCCGCAAGTCCGCGGCTCGACCACACCTGCTCGGGGCCTTGGTGATCACTCTCAGAATTCCCCTTCGGAACGTAGCCTTGGCGTCCGGCAATAAGATCCGCGACCCTGACGGGATTCGACGCGCCAAGGAAAATATGAGAACACTCTTGCCATACGGCATCAAGAACACCAATTTCGCTGATCTCATCACCATAGGAATTGATCAGTTCATCAACCCCGCGAGCCACCGATTGAGCACGCGCAGACAAGTCTTCACACAAAGAACTTTGGATGGCTGCATCCACGCGATCGGATTGGGTGAGCGACGAAACAACGCAGCTTGCCATGCCATGCAGATCCGTCCACGCTGCATAGGGAGAGACAACAATAACGCGCTTATCAGAAGCCAGAAGTTTCTGGATCGGACGCGACAATGTTGGGCGCCCAGTGACAACAATTTGACCGATTCGTGCGACAACATCAGGATCCGCACACAGA
>CAKAPY010000003.1 GCA_916719935.1 uncultured Actinomyces sp.
CCGGGCGCCGAAATCGTGGAAGGCCTGGGAATTTAGTCGATTTCGGGGAACCAGATGCCGATCTCGCGCAGCGCGGATTCGGGCGAATCTGAACCGTGAATGATGTTCTCCATGTTCGGCGTATCCCAGGCGCGTCCGAGGTCCCCGCGGATGGTACCGGCGGGAGCGGTTGTCGGATCGGTCGAACCCATCATGGTGCGCATGCCTTCGATGACGCGCTGGCCTTCAACGATGATCGCGACCAGGGGGCCGGCGCTCATGAAGTCCAGGAGGCCCTCGAAGAAGGGCTTGCCTGCGTGGTCGCGGTAGTGCTCGGCGAGGATTTCACGCGAGGCGACCATGATCTTCAGGCCCTTGATGATGTAGCCCTTCGCTTCGATGCGGCGCAGGATCTCACCGGTCAAACCGCGGGCGTAACCGTCGGGCTTGACGAGGATGAGGGTGTGCTCCAACGAGGGATCCAATAGGTGCTGACGTGTAATCAGAACGGAATCGGCGCTCACAAAATCTCCTTTGCTTGAGTGAGGACGCTTCAGCATAACCGGCGATGGGCCGAAAGTCATAGCCCCAGATGATACGAAAAAGGACTGACCGCCATGGTCAGCCCTTTTTCGTTATCCCATCAACACAGAGCAGTCTTCCCAGAAAGTCTTCCGGAGAGATACGAGCAACTTTCATCACCCGTTGTCTGATGCAGATAGTTTATGAAGTCTTACTGCAAGAAAAACGCGCGTTTACTGGGACTTTTCTGAACGAATTTTACGAAGTGTCAACTTCGCTACCAGAGCGTCTACAGTCAGTTATAAATTCGCGTCATTTTGCTGAGAAAAATGATCTTCTACAAATGCTGGGCCTTCATAACCATGACGACCAAGGGTTTGGAAAATATCATCCATAATCTGCGATGGTTCCAGTAATCCCGCGGAAAACTCAGGGTGCTGAATTTCGATCGCCGCGAATCCGGCAGGGTCGGAAACTGGCTGAGTATCGTACTTTTCTCCCAGAAGACGGTTGACTTCTTCCAGATCGGATGGGGAACCGAAAATCCAGGTCGTTGCAGCAGGCCCTTCGCTTGAACGCCCAAGGTAGAGGCGCATCAGCACAACTTTCTTGCCAGCACGCGGGAAACTCTCACCAACACGCGTGAAAAGATGAAGGTCCAAGTCTCCCATTGAGCCCTCGACGAGGCAATACGCGTAAGCACCGATACCCCGGACGCTCAAGGCATCAGCAAGAATCCCCAAGAATTCATCCGGGAAAGCATCCTCTTGGAAGTAGATTCCTTCACCGCGTTCGGGGGCATGTTCACCCATGATTTTGATGGGCAGTCCCGCCTCTTCAAGAGCCTGCGCGACTAAAGAAATGTTGTATTCGGGGAAGGGATGAAGAATTGCGGCATTTTTTCCCAGTCGTTCGACGAAAACGTAGGTCGAGAATCCCAACTCTTTTGTAATCTGCGTGCTCATTCTTCCTCCTCTAACTTCCCTTCAAAAGGCATATGCGCTCAGACATACAAGAAAAAAATCGCCGAGGCCGGGAAAGACCCAAGGGCACGCCCGGCCTCGGCAATTCTCAATCAGTTCAAGCACAAGCCCTGAGAGTGCAAAACCTCAAGGACGGGCGCGGTATCAAAGGTATTTGGCAGGCCCATCTGCTCGCTAATCTGCTGAGTAAAGGCATTGGTCGCACCCAGGCCAGCCTTACGCAGTTCGTAGTATGCGCGCACGTCTTCGTCGTACTCGGCAAGCTCCTCGAGGTAGGAACCTTCGACCACCGGGTAGGTGTTCTCGGAAACAGCAAGGTGCTTGGGCAGACGAGGCCGGTACGGGGGATCTTGAAGCGGGCGGCCAACCAAGAGGCCCAGAATTGGGAAGGTCATGCGCGGAAGCTTCAAGAGCTCAATTGTGCGCTGGGGTCCTCTCAGAAGAGAACCGAGGTAGACCGTGCCCAAGCCCATCGATTCGGCGGCAACTTCCATGTTGTGTGCAGCAAGGACCGCGTCTTCCATTGCAGCAAGGAAAAGGTTGGTCCGCTGCAAGGGAGCGATATCCAGCCCGGCTTCTTCACGGATACGCGCATTGCGGTACAGGTCAACGACGAACATAAAAAGGTCGCCCTTGGAGGTTCCCACGTAGGGCTGCTGTGCAACCTCGGCCAGCTGATCGCGCAAGGCTACATCCGTCACGTGAATGATCGAGAACTGCTGACGGAAGGAGGAGGTGGGGGCGCGACGCGCAACGTCAATCAGTGCATCGCGGTCCTGCACGCTCAGCGGAGAGTCCTCAAACTTCCGGATTGTGCGGTGCGCACGCAGCACGTCAATCGTTGGATTGGTCACTCCAACTTCGGGGACCTTGCGGTAGTCTTCGGCCTGCATTTTTGCTCCTTTGGTGGCAACGGTCGCTCTTATTGTCCGTTTTTCGGCTATTTTTCGCCAGTGCATCCCACTTTTGCGTCAACCAAGAATCGCCCTCACCCTGGGACTTTGGCGGTATTGCTTCATCACAATTTGGTCGCAGTTTCGGTGCAGACTTCCGAAATGTGGAGTCTGAGATGGACGCTTTTTCAAGGATGGCTAGACTGGGAGCCATGCGTAAATCTCTCATTGCAACAATGTGCATTGCTGTCATGGCAGCAACCGGCCTCGCTGCTTGCTCCAGCGGTCCCCAGTCAGCAACCAACGAAAAGATCATCACTAAGGATCCCGCAACGGTAACTCAGACGGGCGTCACTCTTCCCGAGAAGCGTGACCTTGAGTTCAAGCTCAACGGTGATGCGTCTAAGGCCAAGGTTGAGGTCGCTGACACCGAGGTCGCCGAGCAGGTCAAGGGCTCAAAGAACCTCCGCGTCCACCCCAAGAAGCCCGGTGAAACCACTCTGAAGGTCACCGATGCCAGCGGCACCGAATACACGATCCCGCTTGAGGTCGTTGAAGGCAGCAACTGAGTCTCACGTCGATTCACACTTTCTCCCGGGGAATAGGGCATACCTATTCCCCGGGATTTTTGTCATTTCCATCGATCTCACAACAATCTGTACGGAGATACGGAGAACGTCTATTGACCTTTAGAGTGTGAGTCACCTAACATGGGCGCCTGTCAGCAATGTGCAAAGGAGCAACAGGTGACCAGTATTTCTCCTCCGGTATACGAGCAGATCGCTCAGGCGATCCGGCGTCAGATTCTGGATGGCGATCTTCCACCCGGTTCCAGACTTCCGTCCGAAAGTATTCTCTGCGAGCGCTTCTCCGTCACGCGCGGCACCGTACGCCGCGCTTTGCAGGTCCTCACCCACGAAGGTCACTTACGCTCATATCAAGGCAAGGGGACTTTTGTTACTGCGCAGGATGACAAGAGAATTCTGTGGGGTTTCGGTTCACTGACAGACCGCCTTCAGGGAAGCAGTGACCAGGCACGTGCTCGTGTCATTGAGCACGGCGTAGTCACCCGGCAAAATCGCCCATTCCTACGGCTCAAGCGACTTCGCTTGATCGAAAGCAACACGGGGATATTCCCCGTTAGCCTTGATCTGTCGTTCATTCCAATCGATCTGCTGCCTGGTATCCAAGATGTCGACTTCACAGATCTGTCCATCTATCACGTTCTGCGTGACATCTATAAGACCTCTCCAAAGTTCTCTGTTGTCTCACTGCGAGCCCAAAGCATCGATCAAGAAACTCGTACGATCCTTGGCGAGCCGGCTGGTACCCGCTGCCTTCTTCACCTCACGGGCTCTACCTATGACCATAACGGTGCATGCATTGAGGAAAGCGAAGTCACCTACTCAACTCGGGTGCAAGCAACCTTGACCATCGACCAGGTCAGGGGCCACGCAGAACCGCTTACTCTCAATGAATCAGCGTCCACCAGAGGTAGGTTCTAGCCTTCGCACTCATACAAAAGTCCCGGGGCCACACCTGACCCCGGGACTTTGATACAGGCCTCAGAAATTCACCTGACGCACCACGGCCTCGGACTCGGTCAAAACCCGGCCAGCGCGGAAGTTTGCCAGAACGGGAGAACCAAAGCTCAGCGCGTGGAACCAATCCTCAGCGTCCAGCACAATAAAGTTCGCCGTGTTGCCAACCTCAATGCCGTAATCGGAGAGGTTGAGCGTACGCGCTGCATTGTGAGTGATGAAGTTGTAGGACCCGGTGATCTCACTGCGTGCCATCATCTGGGTGACGTACAGGCCATTGAGCACGACATCTCGCAAGTTTCCGGTACCCATGGGATTCCACGGATCCTCGATGTCGTCCTGCCCGAAGGAGACGTTGATTCCCGCCTCGGTCAGTTCCTTCACGCGGGTGACACCTCGGCGCTTCGGGTAGGTATCGACGCGCCCCTGCAGGTGCGTATTGACCAGCGGATTCGACACGAAGTTGATGCCGCTCATCTTGAGCAGGCGCACCAGGCGCAGGAAGTAGGCGTTGTTATACGAGTGCATCGCGGTCGTGTGCGAGGCAGTAACTCGCGGACCAATCCCGGCCTCGAGCGCGCGCGTCGCCAGGGTTTCCAGTCCGCGCGAGGCCTCGTCGTCAATTTCGTCGCAGTGCACGTCCATGAGCAGTCCGTATTCCTGGGCAAGCTCGACTGCGAAGTTCAGCGAGGACACGGAGTACTCGCGGGTGAACTCAAAGTGCGGGATTGCGCCGATAGCATCCACACCCATTTCGGCCGCGCGACGCATGAGGTCACGTCCGTTCGGGAAGGACTCGATACCTTCCTGCGGGAAGGCGACCAACTGCAGGTTCATGGAGTCCTTGAGTTCTTCACGCAGGTCAATGAGCGCGCGAAGAGCTGTCAGGTCCGGGTCAGTGACGTCGACGTGCGAACGCACGTACTGAATACCGAACTGTGCCTGCTGGCGAAGCGCCCGGCCCGCACGGTCCTTGACGTCCTCGTAGGTCAGGGTCTGCTTGCGCTCACTCCACACCTCGATGCCCTCGAAGAGGGTCCCGCTTTCGTTGTAGCGCGGCTGTCCCGAGGTAAGCGCAGTGTCCAGGTGCACGTGCGACTCGATATAGGGAGGCAGAACCAGCTTGCCGGTGTAGTCGCAGACCTCTTCGCCTTCCCGAGGCGTCAGCCCCGCACCGATTTCCGCGAACTTTCCGTCCGTGATGCGGATGTCGACTCCGGCTGGGCCATCTTCAATACGGACACCCTTAATGAGCAGGTTCGCTCCAGCGCTTGCGGGGGTGCTCATCGACGGATTCCCTTCTCGATTGCGCTTCCGACGAAGTAGACGAGGATCGCGACGACCATGGCGTTGATCGAGACTATTCCGAAGCCGGGGGTCAGCCAGCCGGTCAGTGCGCCTGCGACCAGGGCGACGATCGGTGCCCATTTGACCTCGGGGTCATCTGATCCCAGATCCATGTAGCTGCGGCGACGTGCGAAGTAATCGGCAACCAGAACTGCACCGATGGGGGGCAGGGTGGCATTGAGCAAGCTGAGCCAGCCGACAAAGTTGTCGTAGAGCCACAGGGCTCCAAGGGTTCCGATGATGCCTGCGATCAAAACCAGAGGCTTCTTGTTGATTCCGGTGATGTTCGCGTAGCCCAGGCCGGTGGTGTACAGGGCGTTGTTGTTCGTGGTCCAGATGTTTGCGCCCAAGACGATCAGCGCAGGAATCAGCAGGCCCTGAGCGATCATTACGTAGAAGATGTCGTCCTTACCGGTGAAGGCTCCACCGACCGCTCCGAAGGAGAACATCAGGGTGTTACCGATGAAGAAGGCGATCACAGTGGTGATGACTGCCGAGGTTGTGGACTTTGCGAAGCGAGTGAAGTTGGGGGTTGCGCTACCGCCAGAGACGAAGCTTCCGATCACGAGGCCGATGGCTGCAACGGTGGTCATGCCTTGGTTTTGACCGAAGACGGCAACAATACCGCCGCCTGCGTTGACCGCACTGATCATGGAGTAGCTTCCGAGGATTGCGATCAGAGGTACTGAGACGAAGGAGACGATCTCAATGGCCTTGATTCCGAAGTAGGCCGAGGCGGTCATCAGGCCGCCCGCGATGATCACGACGGGCCATGCGTTGATGTGCAGGGTCTCAGCGGTGGGGATTGCGAACATCGCAACGCCCACGCCAAACCACCCCATCTGAGTGAAGGAGATCAGCGCTGAGGGCAGGAAGGAACCGATGCGGCCAAAGGTGCGACGGGACATGAGGTCGAAGCTCAGACCGGTCTTTGCGCCGATGTAGCCCAGCGCACCCGTGTAGACCGCAAGGATTGCGCCACCGATGATGACTGCCCACACGTATTGGGTGTAGTTCAGGCCGTTTCCGAGCTTGGCACCAACGCTCATCGAGGCCGAGAAGAAGGTGAAGCCGAGCATAACAAAACCGACGGCCCAAAATGACCGTCGGTTCTTTGATGGAACTGCTTCAAATGAGAAGTCATCATCGTGTCGGATGATCTCCTCTTTGTGTCGTTCAGGTGCGATTGTGCTCATCGGTTATCCTTCCAGGTTCTGAGGTTTCGTAGCGCGTCGTTCATTATCTGTCTTGTTTGGTCCGTCACCTCTGTCACCTAGGCACACCCGGTTTTCATGCATTTGCAGACTGGGTAATGGCGTGATGAACAAGATTGGATCTAGGCCAAATTGTCAATAGATTACCGCGTGCAACGCATTCAGCGCAAAGTTCGGCACTGTGACTCTGCACGCATCGATTCCAAACCCTAAGATAACCTTCGGTTAATCTAAAAAATACCTGATAATAAGACTGTGGCCCCATCTCTCCCTCCTAGAAGATGGGGCCACAGCCTGATCGTGAAACTATGAGCAACTAGTGCCCAAAGCTCCATTTTTCAGTCTGCCCTGGGTGGCAATCCCAGATATGAAGGACAGTCCCATTCTCTGAAGAGTCCTCGCGAACTGCCAGACATTTCCCAGTCTGGACATTCTGGAATTGCCCATCAGGCAGGTGCTTCCATTGCTGGGTTGGTGCCGGGACACAATCCCACAGGTGAACCGGAGTGCCATTCGCGTTGCGTTGCTGATAGACGTCCAGACACTTTCCTTCAATGCTGAGTTTGCCCTGATCAAAGGTGACCCTCTGCGCCTCGATTGGCTCTGACTGTCCATCTGCGCCATTTGTGCGGGTGCAATCCCACAACTGAATGCGTCGGCCGTTCAGACTTGCGGCATCCCACAAATCCATGCACTTTCCATTGCCATTGACCAGCGAACCCTGCTCGGCTCCCGTTGCGGGCACATCACTCGCGTCCTTTGCGTGGTCAATGTTCGGCAGCGAAGTATTCGCATCGCGATTCTCAACTTGAGGCTTCGGATCATCCTTTTGGGTATAGAAGAAATCCCAAACCGACAGCTCGTCTGCCGTGAAGTTCACGGTGAGCTGTCCCTGGTCGTTGGTCTTCACGGTGAAGGGAATCTCGCGAGCACGACCACCGTCAACCTCGGGACTGACCGCATACAGGTGCGCGGGAACCTCACCGTCACCAATCGTGTAGGAAACAGGCAAATTGACCAAAGTTTCGGGCGCTGCCGTAGGATCACGCCACTTATCGTCATTGTCCTTCTCGAGGTTAATGAGGTGAAGAACCTGCGTATCACCATTAGTCATGGCGTTTGCCCAAATGGTGTTTGCGCTTCCGTTGGAGCTGACATTGTGACCTTGAATCGAAACCCCACGACTGACGCGGTGCAGATCGGGACCATAAAGCACGTTTTCATAGGCGGTGATCACGTTGTAGTAGTTGCGCAGCCACTCTTGAAGGTCGTTGCTCATGAACTTGATGCGGTCAGGGAAGAAGGGGCCGTTGAGCATATTGTTGTCTTGCCCAAGCTCCAGATGATGTGCACCATTGGCTGCAAAGATCGCATCGGCCAGTTGAACCGAGGGCGTATCAAAAGAAGACACGGTCAGTGAGTCAATGTTGATACTGCCGTGGTCGCCTTGATCAAGCTGGTAGGTAATGGTGTGAGTTCCCTTATCCAACCATGTGCTTCGTGCTTCACCGGTACTCCAGCGGCTCCAGATATCTTCATTGGGCAGGTTGGTCTCACTGGAGCCCATGTACATGACGCCAATCTTCTGACCGTCAACATAGACACTACGCACTGCCATATCACCGGTCGCATTCGCCCAGCGCAACACCAGACCGTAGTTTCGACTTTCGGTCACATTCACACGGAAACTGATGGCATTACCGCGCCACTGGGGCTGCTCGACGAAGCCTCGTCCCTGGTATCCGCCATGATCCGAGGCCGTCGGAAGTCCCGCGTGGGCCGCATCTTCTGCCTCGTATCGAACTCCCGTCACGGAATCAGAGTTCATGTAGGCGGCAACAACCGCACTCTTCCCGTTGGATTCCTTGCGCTGACGCTCAAGGTAATCCGCAAGATTTCCATTCAAGGCCTGGCCTCCCCACAGTTCTGTGTAGAGGTAGTCAGCTTTGGACTGAGCAAGCTGCGTCGACCCGAAGCTATCTACGGCATTCAAGCCAACGGGCTGACGTGTCTGCTCAGATGTTTCGTTCACCAAGCTGGCAAATCCAGCCTCAAGATCAACGGAGTTCCCGTTGACATCCCATGCACCCTGGGGATTGCCCAGTTGGTCGATATGCGTCCCCTCAAAACCCAGGGCGATCTGTTTTTTGTACTGATCGATCATGTGCTGACGCCACTGAACATTCTGCAGGTTCATCATGTGCAGGGTTGTGTCCTGCTGGCCGGGAATCATGACGCTTGTCCACGGAACGCGCGTGTTGCCCTCTCCGCGAATCGAGATCGCCCAATCACTGCTGACACCGTGGTCCTGATATCCCTCAAGGGCTGCGTAGCTCATCGAGTACGGAAGCGAGGCAACGCCAGCCTTATCTCCAGACGTAATGAATTGCTTGATGACATCCGAGGAGAAGTTCCACTTTTTCCAGTCGCTCCATTGATCAGCAACCTGGTTATTTTCATAGCGCACGGGGTCTTCGTGGCGCCACATCCAGTCGTAGTACTGAAGCGAATTGATGTGATAGTCCTGAGCCAGCTGATTGATGACCTCATCGGTCTTTCCACTCAGATCGGCTGAATAGTTACCCAGGTAGCCGAAGCGCGGGTAGCGGGTCCAGGTGCTGGAAACATCGATGGCTGTATTCGCTTGAGAATCTTCTGTATCAACCTCGACGAGGTATCCCGTGAAGTCTGTCTGGGGCGGGGTGAAAGTCCAGGTTGTCTTTCCATCTGCCGAGGCCTGGGTACTGAAGTGATCAACTTCCTTCCCCAAGTGCTTGAGAGAGAAGTTCACCTCTCCATTTCCCTGGGTCTGCGCGGTAACTGTCACGGATTGACCCGGTGCGTAACGCGCTCGATCAACACTCACTTTCGTCACCCGAGGGGCAGCTTCTGCCTGATACTCGGCGCCAAGAACGGTAGCCGTCCCTGCAAGTACACCGGCGGTCAGTAGTGCCCCGATTCTCTTTGCGGTTCCAGTCCGCATTCTCATGTTCCTCACTCTGTAGTTCTATGGAATTTCAGCGAAAACAGCCCTTCCGAGCTTCGGCGTCACGGTATAGAAATCACCTGAAGGCATTCAGAGCCAAAACTGAGGAAACAATTAGGTAGATCGGCTCTTAAAACGGTTCATTTTCGTATCGATAAATCATTGAGAGAGCACCAAAAAAGCGCAGAAAATACGCTCTGACCTGTACTAATAAATATCAGTGCAGGTCAGAGCGCTAAAAAGGCGAATACGTATTCATCAATTCTCAGGAAAACCGCGATTTCCCAAGGGATTCAAAGGTGAATGGTCTCACCAGTTGACATGCGCCTAACGAAGAAAGACTCGTGCCCTCCACGGAGCAAGGGGCGCATCCATCTCTTCCCAGACATTTGCATTGGTCAGAACTGGAACAAACTCCGGTGCGGCCTCGGAAATTTCTGAAGGAAGCGACGGCTGGGCATCACGCGAGGAAAGATTTGCAATAACTACCAGCTCGCGTTCACCTAGAACTCGACGATATGCGAAGATTTCACGGCTCCCCGCATCGATGCGCTCAAAACTTCCGTTGGCAACTACTGCCAAGCGGTGACGCAATTCGATCAGAGCCTTGAAATAGGCAAAGACCGAGGTCGGATCACCCACCTGCTCGGAAGCGTTAATCACCGGGTAATTCGGATTGAGCGCAATCCACGGCGTGCCCGTAGTGAAACCAGCATGCGCAGAACCATCCCACTGGACGGGAGTTCGCGCATTATCACGCCCCATGGCACGCAGACCGGAAAGAACAGCCTGAGGATCTTCCCCGCCTTCCACGGCCAGGCGATAGTAATTCGTCGATTCAATGTCTTCGAAGTCCTCAATTCCTTCGAAAACAGTATTCGACATGCCAAGTTCTTCACCCTGATACACGTAGGGAGTCCCGCGAAGCAGGTGAAGCGCGGTTGCCAGCGCGGTTGCACTGTCATACCAATACTTTTCATCTCCGAAACGGCTCACAGTCCTGGGCTGGTCATGGTTGCACAGGTACAGACTGTTCCAACCCCTCTCGGCAAGGCCTTCTTGCCAACGCGTCAGGCAATCAGCAAGATCTCCCTCTTCCAAGGTACGGCGGCCAAACTTCCCTTCGGGAAGCCCCAGAATCACGTGCTCAAATTGGAAGATCATATTGACTTCACGCCGTGCGGGATCAGAATACATGTGCGCGTTTTCTAGAAAGACACCGGGAGTCTCTCCAACGGTGAAAAGAGCACCACGACCATCGAACACCTCGCGATGCATTTCTTGAAGAAATTCATGCAGGCGCGGGCCTTCCATATAGAAGGGGCTTCCGTCAGCCAGAGCTCGACCAGGTGCAGGAGTTCCATCAGGCAGTCCCGGGACCTTCGAGATCAGGTTAATAACATCCATACGGAAGCCATCGACACCGCGGTCAAGCCACCAGCGCATCATTTCGTAGACGGCCTGGCGAACTTCGGGATTCTCCCAGTTCAGGTCAGGTTGCTGCTCCGCGAATAGATGCAGGTAGTACTGCCCAGTTGTCGGGTCATACTTCCAGGCCGGACCCGAAAAGAAAGATTCCCAATTCGTTGGTTCCGCTCCGGGGGTTCCTCCTTCAAAACCTGGACGCGGGTCACGCCAGTAATACCAATCGCGCTTGGGATTATCCAGTGACGAACGCGATTCAACGAACCACGGGTGCTCATCCGACGTATGGTTGACAACTAGGTCCATGACCAGTTTCATCTCTAGGGCGTGAACGTCTGCGATGAGCTCATTGAAGTCGTCCATGGTCCCAAAAGCGGGATCAATATCTTGGTAGTCACTGATGTCGTAACCGTTATCGGCCTGTGGTGATCGATAGATCGGTGAAAGCCACAGGACATCAACACCCAGCTCTTTCAGATATCCCAGTCGAGAGCGGATTCCCTGAAGGTCCCCGACACCATCACCATTGGAGTCTTGGAATGAGCGCGGATAGATCTGATAGACAACCGCGCTCTTCCACCATTCATCAGTTGAAAGCTCGCTGAGGGCATTGGTTTTGGGAAGTGAAGCCTCAGAGAATAACACGAAGAACCTGCCAAACTTGTAACGGCGGAAGATCCACCTTTGCCTGCGCTCCCTCACAGTGAACACGAAGTTCTTCTAGGTGTCCACTACCATCTGGGTCCGCCACAAACACGCGGGGAATGCGCCCGGCACAGCAGCGCAATGTCAGGCGTCCACCCTCAACAAGAATCCCCGAACGCTTCGGCCCATCCCATAGGGTGTCCTTTTGCCCCACTAGGTTAATGAGGTGAACAACCAATCCGTGACGGGTCGTCGTTACTCGCCTCCACACTGCCCCTTCCATAGGATCTTCCGTCACACGCAGATTGTCGTAGGCAACCTCGACATCCTCATTCAATGGGCCAGCGAATGAATCAGTTACTTCCGCAATGTACGGATCCATCAGGATCTCATCGTGCTCAACAAGGAAGTCATACCAGCGCTTGAGCATCTCCACGGTGGTGTCAGCGACCTCGTGGTTATTCACATAGTAGGGGTCGACGAGGACCTTCCCGCCTTCTCCCGCCAGAAGCTGGGTTGCTCCGTGAGAGAAGAGCGTCGCCATGGTGAGCTTATTCGCCTGCTCTGATTCTTCTGTCGAGGCCTTGGAGTAGACGCTTTGATACGCCGCAAGAACCACGGGCTTACCTTGCGCAACGCTTCTGGCCCGAGACGCAACACCCGCGAGCGCACCCAGCGTAGTGATGGGAGCCCAGGGTTCGATGTACACGGCATCTTGGGAAGTACCAGCAGTGGCCCACGTTGGGAAGTCATTGACATTGTTAAAAACCAGGACAGTGTGTGGAAGTCCATCGCGCGCAGCATTGATCATGCGCGTGAAGCTCTGCGACAAGTCGATAAATTCTCCGTCGGCACGAGTTGCATACTTTGGGTATCCGTATTGATCGAGGTGGAATCCCTGGAACCCCACCTGCTCAACGCACTTTTGAAGGTCACTGATGAAGTGTGCAAGCCATCCCCGAGCGGCGGGGTCGACAATCTGAAGGAAACCACCCAGCTCATAGGGTGTCCCATCACATTGCATCAGTGCAGCATCCTTCCACTGGTCCCACTCTTCATTTCCGACGCCATAGACAGCGGCGTATCCGAATGAGCGAGATCCAGCCTGCGCCAGCGCACGGATCAGGCGACGAACTGTTTCCAGCGAAATCGGTTGGTCAAGAGGATCGAAATAGGTCTCTCCTCCACCTATAAGATCCGCGTGGCGGTAGGCCCAGTCGTAGAACTGAATGCCGTTGAGGTGCAGCTTGCGCGCAAAGCGAGCTACGGCCTCGACATCCTTATCGGGGGCATAGCTTGCAACGAAACCGTAGCGAAGTCGCTGACGAGTATCACCAAGAACCTGAAGAGCGGTGGAGGCAAGGACCTCATCCCCATCACACAGCAGAACGCCGTATCCGCCCTCTTCCAAAGTGCCGAAGGCCACCGATTCACCCAGCGGGGGTTCGGCCTCGGCAATAACGACTCCCAGGTGGGTCAGACGCAAGGTGGCGGCGGGAGGAAGGGGCGAATCGGCAACGATGTCGATGCGTACCTCGTCTTTGACCTGAAAGGCCGCGGACACGGGAAGAAGTTCGAACATGGGATTTAATCCTTTCACTGCACCAGCCCTCACCCTCGTTAGACTCCTCTGCGTCATCGCAGTGCGTCTCTTCGTGAGGTGGTCATCATTGGCCACTGGAGGTTATTTCACCAAATAAAAATACTTGCGTCAAGTATGTGATCTATAGTGTAATTATTCAGTTATTTATTTTGTTTTGTGAAGAAAGGCGCTCATGATGGGGTGGCAGCCTCAGGATGAACTCGCACAGAGCGTCGCGCTCGAGGTCCTTCTTCACGGGCCAGTCGGCCGCTCCGAGTTGGCTCGCCGACTGTCACTCGCGCCAGCAACTCTCACGCGAATTAGCGCCGACCTCATTGCCTCGGGACTCCTCACCGAAGTACGGACCACCCGCACGGGAATATCCGGCCGACCCTCGATCCCCCTAGCCGTCGTTCCCGATAGCCATCATTTCCTGGGAATCAAAGTTGCCGACGACTGCCTCACCGCTGCGGTCATCAACCTGAAGGCACAGGTCTTAAGCTACGATCATCTTCCTCTTCCCACACACTCCCCCAAGGACGTTGCTGAGGGCATTGTCTCCTTGGCACGCCAGGCCGAAAAAAGTTTCCGCATCGATGCGATTGGCGTGGGTATCGGCGGTGTTGTCACAGATCAGGGCATCATCCGATCCGCGCCCTTCTTGGAATGGGAAGATGTCGATCTTGTCGCTCTTTTGCGCGAATACACCAAAATCCCTGTTTTCGTCGCAAATGATCTAACGGCCTATACGCAGGCGCAGCACTGGTTTGATCTGGGTGCACAGCACCGGAATTTCGCGGTTCTGACCTTGGGCGTCGGCACCGGTTATGGCTGCGTTGCAAACGGGCGGCCGCTAGAAAACCAGGATTCAGGCATCGGTTTGGTCGGGCACTGGCCCCTGGATCCCCTAGGCCCACTGTGCTCACAAGGGCATCGCGGCTGCGCAGAATCCATGCTGACAACCCCCGCGATTACCCGCTCCATCTCTGAAGCACTTGGACGGGAAGTCACCCGGGATGAAGTTATTTCTTTGGCAGAGTCCGAAGATCCTGCTGTTTCCGCCGTCTTGCGCGCGTCCGGATTAGCGCTCGGACGTTTGATCGGCGCGATCGCTAATCTGACAGCTCCAGAAGTCGTCATCATCGGCGGTGAAGGCGTTGCTTTGGCCTCGCTGAGCAATCGATGGATGCGCCAGGGCTTGGCGGAAACCCGCGACCCACGAGCGTCGCTGGTCAAGATCGAGTTGGCCTCGCCAGCAAATGAGACCTGGTGCCGGGGAGCGGCGGTTATCGGGCTCCAGGGCTACGTGTCCAAACGTCGCTCCTAAGAACGACTCGGTACTAACAGCACAACTCCCTCTTCCTGCCTCGTAGGCACAAACTTGGGGGCACCGGCCCACACACCGACGCCCCCAAGCAACTCACCACCCAACTTTTAGGGTCAGGATTTCAGCCCTTCGTCGCGCCACCGGCAAGGCCGGCAACGATGTACTTCTGAAGGGCGACGAACAGGATCAAGACGGGGATCGCAATAACCGTTGCTACCGCCATCAGGTCATTCCAGTTCGTTGCGTATTGGCCAATAAGTCGGTTCAGGGCAACCGTTAAAGGCTGCAGATCCGCCTTCGTGAGCAAGGTCAAGGCGAAGGTAAATTCACCCCATGTCATCAAGAAGGAGAAGGAACCGATCATAATGACACCGGGACGAATCGTCGGGATGACGACCCGGACAATGGTTCCAACGATGCCAAGTCCATCAAGTCGCGCGGCCTCTTCAACTTCCTTGGGGAACTGCTTGAAGAAGGGGCGCAGCATGATGATCGCAAATGGTAGTGTTCCCGTCACATCCGCCAAGATGATCGAGGGAAGGGTGTTGACCATTCCAGCGTG
This sequence comes from uncultured Actinomyces sp., assembly GCA_916719935.1. GTDB lineage: Bacteria > Actinomycetota > Actinomycetes > Actinomycetales > Actinomycetaceae > Pauljensenia. The sequence continues at coordinate 15,007 of CAKAPY010000003.1, forward strand.
ACGGAAAAGAACGAACATCGGAATCGAGATTGCGATCGCGGGAAGCAGCTGGACGACACTGAGCAAGATCAGCATGCCCGTTGTGATTGTGCTTCTCATTCGCGCGATTGCGTAGGCCGCGGGAATCGCAAAGAGTAGCGTCAGCACCAAACAGCCGGCTGCGATAATTGCCGAATTTCCCAGCGCCTTCCAAATCCCGAAGTTGTCGCTGAAAGCGACCCTGAACGAGGCCAAGGTTGGGTTTTGCGGAATCAGGTGCGGGGGCTGCGCAAAAGTTTCCATCTGCGTCTTGAAGGCAGTACAGACCATCCAGTAGACGGGGAACAGGTAGAAAATTGCCATGACCCACGCAAATGCGGATTTCCCAATCCGGATGCGCCCCTCGCGCTTTTCACGCTTCGTCCTAGCTAAGCCTGTTGCGCCCGAGGCCTTGGGTGTACTTTCGTCCGCCACTGTCTGGACTTTTTCTTGAACTTCAGCGGTCTTCTCAGACATCACTGGTCCTCCTTATCCAGCGAACGAACGTAGAACCACGACAGAGCCAGCGGCAAAACCATGGTCAGCATTGAAGCTGCCGCACCGTTACCAAAGTCGAAAACCTTGAAGGTTTGCAGGTAGGTGAAGATCGGCAGGGTTGTGGTCGCCTCGACAGGACCGCCCTTAGTCATGGTGTAGATCAGGTCGAAAACCTTGTAGGTATTGATGACGCCAAGCAAGAGCAGCGAAATCACCACGGGGCGCATGAGCGGTTCAGTGATGGAGAAGAAAGTACGGATGGGGCCTGCACCATCAACTTCGGCGGCCTCGTACAAGCCATCGTCAATCGTGTGCAATCCCGACAAGATCAGCAGCATATTGAAGGGCATACCAACCCACAGGTTTGCAACGACGATGGCAATCATTGCGGTTGTTGGGCCGGTCAGCCACATCACCGGGTGATCAACAATGTGCAGGGTCATCAAGAAGTAGTTGATCACGCCGAAGTCAGAGTCGAACATCCAGCGGAAGATCGTTCCCGTAACAACAGCGGGAAGGATCCATGCGACCAATAGGAGCGCGCGAATGATGCCGTTACCCGGGAAGGGTTTGCGGAAGAACAAGGCCAGCGCGTAACCAACAAGGAACTGCAGGGCGAGCGAGGCAACTGTCCAGATGATGGAGAGCTTCACGCCATTCCAGAAGCCGGGGCTCTTCACCATCGCTTCATAGTTCGCAAGGCCCGTGGGGTGATAGTCACCCGAAATGAGGTTTGCGCCGTTCGCGTCAGAGATGGACAGCCAGATGTTATAGATCAGTGGGACAACAAGAAAAATCGTTATGTAAATCAGTGCGGGTAACGCCAGAAGCAGTCCTAGGCGCCGTGTTCGCGCCAAAGAACGTGATCCGTCGTCGTGGCCCGCTGTTTTCGTTCGCGCCATCGAAATTCACTCACAGATCCGAGGTTTGTGTGGGAATACTGTTGTGGCCTGGCGGGCTCAGTGGCCTGCCAGCACCAAACAGGGATGTTTCCCCACGCGAGCGGGAGATTCGCTGCGGCTTCAAGCCGTTGCTCATCGTTGCGTTCCCACTCGCGCGGGGAACTTTATGTGTGTGTTGGTTGCCTAGGGGCGATCGCCCCAAGCAAACCGGTTTCTTGCGCTACTCAGTTCTTGGGCAGCAAGGGGTTGATTGCGTCCGCGGCCTTCTTTGCTGCGGCCTCGGGGCTCGATGCGCCCGTCAGAGCTTCCTGCATGGACAGCTGGATGGCCTCGGAGATCTTCGGGTAATCCTTGCCGTATGCGCGTGCGTGTGCGTACTGGAGCTGATCTTCGAAGACCTTGAGCTTGGGATCGTTCGAGAGCTTGAGCTTGCCCTGCAGGTCGGGGCGAGAGGACAGCTGGCCGGAGCCATCGCAGTAGATCTTGGCGCCTTCTGCGCTGGTCAGGAACTTTGCGAGCTTGACTGCTGCGTCAGACTGCTTGGCGCCATTCATGACGACAACGTTTTCGCCACCCATTGAGGTCGCTGCGCGCTTGTCCTTGGGCAGAGGCGCAACATCCCAGTCAAACTGGGCGTCCTTAGTCAGGGTTGACAGCTCCCAGGGGCCATTGATCATCATGGCGGACTTACCGGTGATGAACTGGGTACGTGCATCTTCCTGGGTGTAGTTCGAAACGGCCTCGGACATGGAGCCGTCGTCGATCAGGCCACGCAGGTATGCCAGAGCGGTTGCGCCAGAGGTGGCGTAGTCGTTCAGGTCACCGCCGGTCTGCCACACGAAAGGCAGGATCTGGAAGGTTGCGGACTCGGACTTCACGGCCGAAATCGCGAGGCCCTTCACGTCGCCCTTGGTAGTCTTCTTTGCGACCTCCTTGAGGGATGCCCAGTCGGTCGGAACCTCGACGCCTGCATCCTTGAGCATCTGCTTGTTGTAGTACAGAGCCAGGTTGTTGGAGTTCAGCGGAATACCGTAGGTCTTTCCACCGAATTCAACCGAGGACCAGGGGCCATCGAAGAAGTCAGACTTGTTGATTCCATCGTTGCTCAGATCCTTGAGCATTCCCAGGGATGCGAAGTTCTGGTTGTCGACAACGTCGACGACTGCGACATCGGGAACCTGGCCGCCGACCGAGCCCTGAAGGATGGACTTGGACAGGTCTGCAAACGCAAAGGTGGTGCGCTTGACCTTGATGTCGGGGTTGGCCTTCTCGAACTCAGCGATCGATGCATTGATCGAGTCATTGGCGGTTTCACCGCTCAGGTAGTCCCACATCTCAACGGTTACTTGACCGCCGGATGCGCTGCCGGAGTCGGCCGAATCCGTCTTCGTCCCGGAGCATGCTGCCAATCCCAGTGCCATTACGCCGGCACCGAAGAAGGCAATCCCGCGCATTGCGCGCTTAGATGCGTATGCCATTCTTTCTCTCCTTTGAGTGTCGATAGTTGTCCGTCAACCAACTATCTAGATCCGTGTTTTCACGGATGAATAATGGGATGCACTCCAGTGGTGCATCTATGGTGAGTTCACTTCCGCCTTCGAAAGTCTCACCAAGCATGTACGAGGCCGTGGCCTCTTGATCCTCATCACCGCGGCTTGGGGCGATGAGAAGTTGGCGCCACCGCGCACCACGCGGAAGGTAGACGCGGGCAGTGCGGGAGCCTGCCTCGGTAATCGGGGAAACCAAGAGGTCGGGACCCAAGAAGAACTCCCCGTCCCAGCTCCAACAGCGCTCGTCCTCGGGGAATTCCAGGAAGAGGGCGCGCATGGCGGGGATTCCGCGCTCGCTGGCCTCGTCCATCACGCGAGTGAGGTAAGGGCGAAGGGTTTCGCGTAGGAGGATGTAGCGGGAGCAGATATCCGCGACTTCCTCGCCATAGGACCAGATTTCGTTGGGGCCGCCGGGGTTTTCCGAGGCCACATCTTCGCGGGGTTCGCGGTGTCCGTGAACGCGCATGAGTGGGCAGAAGGTTCCGAATTCAAACCAGCGGGCGAAGAGTTCTTGGTATGCGGGGTCGCTGGCGTCGCCTCCGTGGAAGCCGCCGATATCACTGGTCCACCAGGGGATTCCTGCGATTCCAATGGATTGCCCGGCTCGCACCTGCGTGTAGAGGGCCTCCCAAGTGGGGCCGATATCTCCGCTCCACACAGCGGCGCCGTATTTTGCCTGGCCTGCCCAGGCGCTGCGGCACAGGGTCAGGAATTCGTCTTCGCCCTCTTCACGCATACCTTCCCAGATCATGCGGGCATTCTCGCGTGGGTAAAGGTTCGAGACATTCAGGCCCTTTCCCGCATAAAAACGCAGGTTAGAGGGGTGACCGGGATTGAGTTCAGGCTCGCAGGCATCCAGCCAGAACACGCGCACACCCAGATCGAAGTAGTTGTTCTTGAGCTTGTTCCACACATAGTCGCGCGCCGTCGGATTCGTGGGGTCATAGAAGGCGACGGGAAGCGGGCGATCCATTCCCTTATCACGGAAGGTTTGGTGGTATTCAACTCCGGCTTCGGTGCCGACCAATAGACCTTTTGCGCGGATTTCCGCATCTGTTTCAGCAAGGGGTGAGACCGTGGGCCACACGGAAACCATGAGCTTGGTGCCCATTTCGTCCAGTTCGGCCATCATCGCTTCGGGGTCGGGGTATTCGCTTGGGTCAAAGCGCCACTCCCCCATGGCCGGCCAGTGGATGAAGTCGGTGACGATGACAGAGAGGGGAAGGCCTCGGCGGTAGTACTCGCGGGCAACTTCCATAAGTTCGTTTTGGCTGGTGTAGCGCAGTTTGGATTGCCACAAGCCCAGTGCCCACTGAGGAATTCGGGGTGCGTGGCCCACCGCGTCGGCGTAGGACTGGAGGATTTCCTTGGGAGTGTCTCCTACGCACACCCAGTAGTCGATCCATTCGCTTGCCTGCGCAACCCAGCGGGTGGCTTCTTTGGCGAATTCCACACGGCCAACGCTGGGGTTGTTCCACAGGAATCCATAGCCTTTGTCTGAGAGGACGAAGGGGATGGAGACTTCGCCGTTACGCTGAACCAGATCGGAGACGACGCCTTTGTGATCAAGGAAGTCGTAGGAGTGCTGGCCCATTCCGTAGAAGCGCTCAGCGGGGTCCGAGGCGAAGCATTGGTGCACTTCGTGGCCACCGAAACCCGGGTAGATTCCGTGGGCGCCCGGCCACCAGAAGTGTTCGGGGGCTTCACGCAGGATGGATTCGCCGTCCTTTTGGAAATCCAGAAGGAATCGGGCAATTCCGGTTCCGCCGTCAAGGTTTGCAACCACGCTGATTCGCCCGTTGGAAAAGACTTCTTCGGGGCGATCGTAGCCGGGGATTTCGGTGACAGAGCAGGGTTCATTCCCGGTAGCCTCTGCCGAAGCCAGGGCAAGCGGGTCCGCGGATGCTCCAGAGGTCGCGCCGAGGCCACTAAGGGGTGCGGCCTCGAGCGCGCCCAGTCCCTGGGGGAAGTTCGCATTGGGGCCTATGCGCACGCGAAGTGCATTGCGACCCCAGGCCTCAATGCGGATGAACTCGTGCGCATAGGAGAGTTCGACTGCGCCCGGGTACTCCTTCTTCGTATACACCTATGACTCCTTAGCGAAGTGTACGAATACGTATTCGCTCCATGCTTCTATGCAGGAGATTTTCTGGTAATATCCATTACGCATACGTATTCGTCATGTAAAAATTTTTTGCGAGCATCGCTGCTCGCGTGTGATGTGAAACTCAAGATAAGTTGTAAAAGCGTTCCTGTCAAGAGAGCAGGAGGAACTGATGGCACGCCAGCCAACCAGTAGAGATGTCGCAAAACTGGCGGGAGTCTCACAAACCACGGTCTCCTACGTCATGAGCGGCAGACGGACAGTGTCTCCGGAGACGGAAAAACGTGTCCAAATTGCAATGAAGGAACTGGGTTACCAGCCTCATGCGGGTGCTCGTTCACTGCGCTCACGCAAGTCGCGAGTACTGGGAGTTGTCATCCCCTACCACGAGGGTGCGGATGGGGCGGACCAGCACTACATGCTGATCTCACTGGCACAGCTCTTGCGCGAACATGATTTTGATCTGCTTTTGATCACCGCGAACGAGGGGGCGGCTGGGCTACGCCGTGTCATGACGACCGCACTGTGTGATGGTCTGTTCATCATGGAAGTCCGCTTCAATGACCCCCGCTTGGAGGTCGTGGCCGAGGGAAAGATTCCCACGGTTTTCGTTGGCACTCCCGGGCCTGGACCCTTTAGGTCACCGATCCAGTCCATTGACGTGGACTATTACGAGGCCGGCACCCAGGCAGTGCACCGCATTCGGGATGCGGGGGCGCGGAATGTTGCTTTCGTACACTCGGCCAGCGCAGATGTGCAGTCCTTGAACTTCGTCGCGCAGTTTAAGCAGGCGGTTGTGGATACTGCAGGTGAACTTGGAATTCCCTTGCTCTCACGCACCTGCGGAACTGGAATTCAGGCAATTCGCCACTTGGTCGGCCAAATTGCCAGCGAGGGACGGGTTGATTCCTACATTCTGGGGCCGACGATTTCAGCTGATGACTGGTGCAATGCGCTGATGGATCTGGGGATTAGACCAGGACGAGATGTCTCGCTGGTTGCCAGCGGATGGCACGCGGAACGAGCTCACTGCCTTTTCAATGTCGATCATTTTGATACACGGCCGGATGAACTTTTGAGGCGAGCGGTTGAGATGTTGGTTGCCCAGATCGATGGGGAACCCCGAAAGGAAGCGGACGCAGATACCGATGCTGAGGGACATGAGGCTGTCCCGTTGGAACATTCCGAGGCGAAGATCCGCCGCCCCGTGCACGGATTGACCCTGCTTGATCCAATCTTCGTACCCGGAAATACGGTTATCGGGGCTGATCGGTCGTAGCGCAAGCACTTTTTGAAACAATTCGCACTACCTCAGAAAAAGCCACGGGGCCCTGAGCCACAACAGCTCAAGACCCCGTGAGAAAGGTGCGATAGAGCCGGTTATTTCACCGAGCTCAAAGCACAACAGCCCTTACTTGCGCCCACCGCGTGCAGCGTAGTTTTCTGCGTGACGCGCAAGTGCGGCGCGAACCAGGCCCGCGAATAGCGGGTGAGCCTTCGTCGGACGCGACTTGAACTCGGGGTGTGCCTGAGTTGCCACGTAGTAGGGGTGCATGGAACGATCCAGCTCAACAAACTCGACCAGGTTCCCATCGGGCGAACTACCCGAGATGTGCAGGCCAACCGATTCCAGCTGATCGCGGTAATCATTGTTCACTTCAAAGCGGTGACGGTGACGCTCCGAAACCTGAGTCTTCCCATAGGCCTCGGCAACGATAGAACCTTCCTGAAGGACCGCGGGGTATGCGCCCAGTCGCATGGTCCCACCCAGATCGCCATCACCCTCAACAATGTCGACCTGCGAATCCATGGTGTGAACAACCGGATCCGGCGTCTCGGGATCCATTTCCGTCGACGAGGCTCCAGCCAGGCCCAGCAGGTCACGCGCGGCCTCGATCACCATGCACTGCAGGCCCAAGCACAATCCCAAGGTCGGGATCTTGTGCTCGCGTGCCCAACGCAGGGCACCCAACTTGCCTTCAATGCCTCGGATACCAAAACCACCGGGGACGATGATCGCGTCAACGCCACCCAGAGCCTTTTGCGCGCCCTCGGGGGTTTCACAGGTATCGGAGGCAACCCAACGCAGGTCAACGCGAGCGTTATTCGCAAAACCACCGTGCTTCACGGCCTCGGAAACAGAGAGGTAAGCATCGTGCAGGTCAATGTACTTACCGACCAGCGCAACCTCAACGCGGTACTTCGGCGATTCAACGCGTTCAAGCAGTTCGTTCCACTCGCTCCAGTCCACGTCGCGGAAAGTCAAGCCCAGACGCTGAACAAGGAAAGCATCCAAGCCCTCGCGATGCAGTGTCGGGGGAACCTCATAGATCGAGGCCGCGTCCTTACATTCGATGACGGCATCTCGGTCGACGTCGCACATGAGCGCAACCTTGCCCTTGATTCCCTCGGGCAGCGGGCGATCGGTACGCAGCACCAGCGCATCGGGCTGAATACCGATGGAGCGCAGCGCGGCCACAGAGTGCTGGGTCGGCTTGGTCTTGAGTTCACCGGCAGCGGGAAGGAAGGGGATCAGCGCGACGTGCACAAAGGCAACATTGTCTCGGCCCAGGTCGGCGCGCACCTGACGCGCGGCCTCCAAGAAGGGCTGAGATTCGATATCACCGACCGTGCCACCGATTTCGGTGATGATGACATCGGGGGCATTGCCCTCAGCATCGGGCACAGCCTGAGCGCGCATAACGCGCTTGATTTCGTCGGTGATGTGAGGGATGACCTGGACGGTATCACCCAGGTACTCGCCGCGGCGTTCCTTCGCAATAACGGTGGAGTACACCTGGCCGGTAGTGGCGTTCGCGGCGCCGGACAGATTCACGTCCAAGAAGCGCTCGTAGTGGCCGATATCGAGGTCAGTTTCCGCGCCATCTTCAGTGACGAAAACCTCACCGTGTTGGAAGGGGTTCATCGTCCCGGGATCGACGTTGATGTAGGGGTCAAGCTTTTGCATGGCAACGCTCAAACCGCGCGAACGCAGCAGACGCCCCAGCGAAGAAGCGGTCAAACCCTTACCTAATGAAGAAACCACACCTCCGGTGACGAAGATGTGGCGAGTAACGTTTTCCTGCGTCTCTTGACGACGTCCATAGCTGTTTACCATGGAATCTCAGTTTACAACCACCCGTTTTCTGTTGCTACCTTGAGTGCTTCAGCTCTCGTTCGCGCATGGGTCTTATCCATCGCCGAGCTCACGTAGTTGCGTACCGTCCCCGCCGACAACATGAGCTCCGAGGCCACATCCTCCACGGTCCCCCCACTTTCGAAAGCGCGCAGAACTTCAACTTCGCGCGCACTGAGGGGACTTTGGCCTTTCGTGAGCGCATCGACCGCGAGCGCGGGATCGACCGTGCGCAGTCCTTGGGAAGTCCGTCGGATTGCTTCCAGGAGCTGCTCGGCCGGCGCATCTTTGACAACAAATCCAACGGCTCCCGCATCCAATGCTCGCTGGACATACCCGGGACGCCCAAAGGTCGTTACCATGAGGACCCGCGCATTCGCCCCGCGGTCTTTCAGCGCTGCGGCTGCACTGATTCCATCCATAACGGGCATTTCGACATCCATGATGACGACCAGTG
>CAKAPY010000004.1 GCA_916719935.1 uncultured Actinomyces sp.
CAAATCTAACCCCCGCGACACGCCGAGCCAGACACACATTTTGACCCTTAACCCCCACAATCACTGAGATCCTCAGGATTGTGGCGGAGATTGTGGAGCTAAGGGGATTCGAACCCCTGACCTCTTCCATGCCATGGAAGCGCGCTACCAACTGCGCCATAGCCCCGTAGGTTCCGGCGATCTCTCACTCGGACCTGTTAAGAATAGCGGACGATACCCGCCAAGGCAAAATTAAGAAGCTGTGCGAGGAAACACATCTGCGCTCCTCTATGCCCCAAAGACCTCCGGGCGAGCCCCGACATTGTGTGAAGCCAAACGCCAACGGGCGGCACCCGAGGCACCAGAACCGCCACCACCGGCTAGGACAAGTTCTGACCAGTGAACATTGTCAACGCCACGAATACAATCAAAGTGACGCGGATCCAAGCCAATCGTCGACATCACGCCGCGAGCGATCGCAGCGCCATGCGAAACGGCCACCAAAGTACCCCCTTCGGGAACCTCTGCGGCATGCTCAAGCACGGCCTCGCGAACGCGATCACCCACTACTCCTCCGGGTTCAACACCAGCTCCAGCGCTTTCGCCCGTCTGACGCCACTCAAGCAGCCACTCGGGGTATTGCTCAGCAATTTGGTCGAAATCTAGGCCTTCAAAAACGCCGTAGGAACGCTCAAGAAGGCGCTTATCGACCGCAATCTCCCCCACTTCAACACCTAGGGTCTTCAGCTCCTCAGCCAATGCTTGAGCGGTATTAAAGGCGCGCTCCAAAGGTGAGGAGACAAGGCGAACAGCCGTTGCTGAAACATAATCGGCGTTCAGGCCACCAATTCGGCCTCCGCCAGCTAGCCGGCGAGCCAGAACCTTACCACCCTCGACGGCTTGCTCACGGCCAACCGAGTTCAAAGGAATATCAATAATCCCCTGGAAACGATGCTGGACGTTGTAGTCGGTCTGTCCATGACGAAGAAAAACAATCCGCCGCGCGCCAGCGATCTGGGAATACCCAGCCACGGCCTCGGCAGAAACAGAAGAAGTATCGATGCTCATTCGCCCATCTCCTCAATAACCTGCGAAGGAGTCATGACGCGACGCACACCTGCACCGGGCGCCACATCAGGAAGTTCAAGGCGAGTAATTTTCTGATCTGACCACAAACGCTCAAGAGCGTAAAACTCACGGTCTTCCTCGCTCATCACGTGAATAACAACATCGCCGTAATCGGCCAGAACCCAGGTACCTTCACTGCGGCCCTCGATGCGCTGAGGAACGATGTGGTAATCGCGCCCGATCTCATCCATGATTTCCTCAGCGATTGCGCGCACCTGACGCGACGAAGGGGCAGAAACGAGAAGGAAAGACTCCGCGATCCCCAGACGCTGCGAAACGTCAATCAACACTGGATCTTGCGCGAGTTTATTGGCCGCACCACGCAGGGCACTGCTAATCAGGTCTTTGCTTTGAACGTCCACATTTTTCCTTTCGCCGTTTTCAGTCTGCCATTTTCCGGGCCTTGCGGCTACCGAAGGACACGATGGTCCAGCAACTGAACCACTGCATGAGGGCTACTGATACAGCCTGTATTTGTTGATGTATTGGACAACCCCATCGGGCACCAAATACCACACTGGCTTTCCGCGTTCGACACGCTTGCGGCAATCGGTTGAAGAAATTGCCATTGCGGGCACCTCCAGTAGGGATACCGACGAAGCCGGAAGTTTCTTCGCGTCAAGCACGTGTCCCGGACGCGTCACCCCAATGAAGTGCGCAATTTCGAAGAGAAGATCAGCGTCTTTCCACTGGACGATCTGTGTCAGTGCATCCGCACCGGTGATGAAGTAGAAGTCCGCATCCGGATAGATTTTCCGCAGATCGTGAAGAGTATCGATCGTATAGGTTGTCCCGCCTCGGTCAATATCGACTCGCGAAACTGAAAATCGAGGGTTCGAGGCCGTCGCAATCACCGTCATCAAATAGCGATGTTCCGCAGGAGTTACCTTGCGACCCGCTTTGAAGGGCTGCATAGCCGTGGGGACGAAAATCACCTGATCGAGCTGGAAGACGTCCATGACTTCAGATGCCGCCACCAAGTGACCGTGGTGGATCGGATCGAAAGTTCCACCCATAATTCCGATCGAGCGACGTAGTTTTCCCGAGGCCGAGTCCAAAGTTGGCATGCTTCCCCTCCCTACTTTCGAACTGCTCCGTCACCTTCAATAACCCACTGGCTGGTTGTCAACTCAGCCAACCCCATGGGGCCGCGGGCATGCAATTTCTGCGTGGAAATACCGATTTCCGCACCCAATCCAAGTTGTCCACCATCAGTGAAGCGCGTCGAAGCGTTAACGGCAATAGCTGCGCTATCAATATTTGAGCGGAAATAGTTCGCGGCACTGATTGATGCCGTACAAATCGCTTCGGTGTGTCCTGAGGAATAGCGACGAATATGTTCAACCGCTTCCTCAATAGAGTCAACGACCTTCACTGCCAAATCCATTGACAGATATTCGGTACGCCAATCAGCTTCTGTCGCCTCGCTGATCAAGCTCTGATCAACGCTGGCCACATGTGCGGCGCATTTGCGCACAGCAGCATCGGCATGAATGTGTACTCCAAGGCGAGTAAGCTCTGCCAAAGCTTGAGGGAGGAAGCTGAGAACCATATCACGGTGCACAAGAAGGGTTTCAGCGGCATTACAGACGCCAACCCTTTGAGTTTTCGCATTGATAATGATTCGAACCGCCGCATCGACGTCTGCTCCCGAATCAACATAGACATGGCAGTTTCCCGTTCCCGTCTCGATAACAGGAACGGTCGACTCTTCCACGACCGTGCGAATCAGGCCTTCACCTCCACGCGGAATCAACACATCAATGCCGCCGCGTGCACGCATCATGGCACGTGCCCCGTCCCTACCCCAGGGATCAACTGTTTGGACAAGATCAGCTGAAAAACCAAGGGAATCAATGGCCTCACGAATAACCGCAACAAGAGTCTCGTTGGTATTCTGCGCTGCACTTCCGCCACGAAGGATCACTGCGTTGCCAGCCTTCAAACACAGGATCGAGGCGTCGACAGTGACATTCGGACGCGCCTCATAAATCATCCCAATGACGCCCATGGGAACTCGAAGCTGAGTAACACGAAGACCATCGTCGGTACGACCGCCACGGATCACGGTACCGACAGGGTCCTCAAGAGCAATGACGTCAAGTACAGCGCTAGAAATCGCGCGAATACGGGTTTCATCAAGACGGAGGCGGTCAACCAGACCAGAAGCCATACCGCGTTCTTCGGCACGCTGGCAATCCTGCGCATTCGCATGAAGGATCTGCTCACAGTGATCGACAAGTGCCTGAGAAATCGCCAGAAGAATACCGTTGCGCTGCGCGGTAGTTGACGTTGCCAGCGCTCGCTGTGCCCGCTTCGCACGGTCAGTCAACTCAAAAATATCCAGATCATTACTCATGTTCTACTCCCGAACCAGAAGGGCTAGATCATCGCGGTGGACCGCTGGGCGCATGTGCTTATTTGTTTCAGAGTCCTCGTGTGAGTCAATAATGCGCGCCAGCGTATCTGAGTCATAGTGCGAAATTCCGCGCGCAATCAGCCCATTATCGTCTGCAATGTCAACGACATCACCCGCTGAAAAAACACCCAGAACCTCTTTAATACCCGCGGGAAGAAGAGATTTTTTGCCATGGGTGATCGCCCTGCGCGCACCAGCATCAATGAGCAGCTGACCATTCGAGGTGGCAACATGAGCAATCCACAGCGTGCGAGAAGCTGGGCGATGACGCGTGGGTTCAAACCACGTACCAACTGCTTCACCGCTGAGAGCTTCACTCAAACGATCGGCACTGGTCAAAACAACCCCGATACCGGCATGTTGCGCCATGCTCGCAGCATGTAACTTCGTTGCCATGCCTCCAGTGCCCACCGACGAGCCCGCTCCCCTGACGTCAACGTTGCTGAGTTCATCGGTCGCGTTGACTTCAGAAATTAAACGAGCATCAGGCTGCGAAGGAGGAGCCGTGTAGAGCCCATCGACGTCGGTGAGCAGAATCAAAATATCCGCGCCCACCATTTGTGCGACATAAGAGGCCAGTCGGTCATTATCACCGAAACGTACCTCACGGGTCGTGACTGCATCATTTTCATTAATGATCGGCACAACACCGTAGGCAAGAAGTTTATCCAGCGCAGACATCGCGTTCGTGTAGTGTTCACGCTGCATCACATCCGCAGCGGTCAGCAGGACCTGTGCAACGTGTAGATGGTGAGCCTGGAAAGCTGAGGACCAGCGAGCCATCAGGTATCCCTGCCCCATCGCCGCAGCGGCCTGCACACTTGCAAGGTCCTTTGGGCGCGAGCTCAGTCCAAGAGGCTCCAAACCGGCAGCAACAGCTCCCGAAGAGACAATGAGGATCTCGCATCCTCGCCTTGCCTTCGCTGAAATCAGCCTGGCAACTGAATCAATTCGATTCAAATCCAACCCGCCATCCTCACGCGTGAGCGATGAGGAGCCGATTTTCACAACGATGCGACGCGCCTGTTGCACCGCACTACCCCTTGGGGACATTTAGCGTTCATCCTCCGGATCGGTCCAGACACCACTGGACCTTTCAGTCCACAGTTCTTCACGAGCCGCCGACTTCGCGTCCATTATGTCGCGATAGCGTTCGCGACGTTCACTTGTTGTACGGCGTTCATTTCGGTCCAGACGCAGGTCAGTTCCACGCTGTCCAAGCAGCTCAGGACCGGTCGTCAAGGTAGGCTCCCAATCGAAAATGACGCCGTCGTGAAGAGTTCCAATAACGACGGTATCGCCAGCGTGAGCTCCCGCCTTCATCAGTTCTTCTTCCACCCCGGCACCGGCAAGGCGATCGGCAAGGTAACCCACGGCCTCGTCGTTGGAGAAGTCGGTCTGGAGCACCCAGCGCTCGGGTTTGCGCCCACGCACCTGGTAAACGGTCTCCCCCGCGTGTTCGACGACGCGGACAGTAATCTCGTCCTTGCTTCCCACCGGACGAGGCCGCAGAACAGCACGCGCCGCTTCGAGAGCGGGCAGGTGGGCCCGGTGTTCTTCGACAAGACGCGCAAGCGCAAATGAGAATTCCTTCAGGCCTTCGTGGCTTACTGCTGAGACCTCAAAAATTGGCCAACCGAAGACCTCAAGCTCAGGCTTGGTAATCTCCGCCAAGTCCTTGCCATCAGGGATATCGATCTTGTTCAGTGCAATCACACGCGGACGCTGCATCAGGGGAACGTAGCCCTCAATCTCTCCCAGATCGCCCTCGTATGCAGCGAGTTCTGCTTCAATTGTTCGCAGATCGGAAACCGGATCTCGATCAACCTCAAAAGTCGCAGTATCCAAGACGTGCACAATAACTGCGCAACGCTCAATATGGCGCAGAAAGTCTAGACCAAGTCCCTTACCAGCAGAAGCACCGGGAATGAGTCCGGGAACATCGGCAACGGTGAAACGTGCCTCTCCAGCTTGGACAACGCCTAAGTTGGGAACGAGGGTTGTGAAGGGATAGTCGGCGATCTTTGGACGCGCTGCAGACATCGCAGCAATTAACGATGACTTTCCAGCCGAGGGATATCCAACAAGGGCAACATCTGCAACAGACTTCAACTCCAGAACAACATTGTGTTCTTCACCGGGCTCGCCCAGAAGAGCAAAACCGGGAGCCTTACGCTTCTTCGAGGCGAGGGCAGCATTTCCCAAACCACCGCGGCCACCTTCGGCTACGACAAATTGAGCTCCTACCCCCGTAAGGTCAGCAAGAAGCTCACCGCGAGTCGACTTCACAACGGTGCCATCCGGGACGGGAAGAATTGTATCCGCACCATTTTTCCCCTGGCGGAAGTCACCCATGCCCTGGGTTCCATTTTCCGCGCGCTGGTGCGGGTTCCGGTGGTAGGTCAGCAGAGTCGTGACCTGGGGGTCAACTTCGAGGATGACAGAGCCGCCATTGCCACCGTTTCCACCGTCGGGTCCTCCCAGCGGCTTAAACTTTTCGCGTTTCACCGAGGCAACGCCATGGCCGCCGTTGCCTCCCTGGGCGAAAATCGTTACTCGATCGACAAAGCTTGCCACTGTGGTCTCCAGTCTTGGCCAGTGCGCGCCAGCGCGAATCAGGATAGTGAAAAGGGGCATCCGGCCTTGTGCCGGACGCCCCCAATCAGCGGTCGGTCTCAGGCAGAGACCGGCTCAACGATGTTGACAACCCTACGGTCACGACGGGTTGCGAACTCAACCGCACCCGCGCGCAGCGCGAAGAGGGTGTCGTCCTTGCCACGACCAACGCCCTCACCGGGGTGGAAGTGGGTGCCGCGCTGACGAACGATAATTTCGCCGGCGTTTACCAGCTGGCCGCCGTAGCGCTTGACGCCCAGTCGCTGGGCGTTCGAGTCGCGGCCGTTGCGGGAGGAGCCAAGGCCCTTCTTATGTGCCATCTCGACGTCTACTTTCTATATCGAACGGTTCAGGCGATCTCAGTGATCTTGACAACCGAGAGCTTCTGGCGATGGCCCTGACGCTTACGGTAACCGGTCTTGTTCTTGTACTTAATAATGGAGATCTTCGGGCCCTTAGCAGAGTCAACAACCTCTGCCTTGACCGTGACCTTCTCCAGTGCGCTGGGCTCGACGGTGATTGCATCGCCATCGACCAGCATCAAAGGCTGGAGTTCGATGCTGGCACCAATTTCTTCTGCCAGCTTGTCGACGACGACGACGTCACCGACGGACACCTTTTCCTGCCGGCCGCCGGCCTTGACGATCGCGTAGACCACGTTGAAGCTCATCTCTTCTCGAAACTTGGACGGGCTAGGCTTCCACGTTCGAACAACGTTCCTCATCAAGAAACACTAAGCCCGTTGGCGCTCGTTGCGCCGACGATCAAATTTAGCTGAAAACCCCGCCCGAAGCAAACCGCTAGAGGGATTTTCTTCGTTTTTTGGGTGTGTGCTTGGGCACTGTCACCCTTCAACCGGGGGCGCAGCGGGTTCACTCACGGCAACCCTGCGCCGACGAGAGCGCTTTACAGGAGTTGCTTCTTCGCTCCGCGAAGGAACGTTGATCACAATCTCTTGCGTCGTGTGGGTTGCAGCAACAGGTACCGCCGGCTCCGGAAGATCAATATGGACCCGAGTAGGTTCACTCGCCTCACTCACCGCGCGACGTCGACGCGAACGCGCGGGGCGCGACGGCTTAGTAGTCTTCTCAGGCGCCGAGGCTTCGTCACGAAGCGCTGCAGATTGCAGCCGGGTTTGTACGGGTGCAGCCGCAGGGGTGTCCTCAGACTCGGGAGCAGCTTCTCCCCCGCTGACGGCGGGGCCATCTTCTTGGGGACGCGTTACCCTGCGTGAACGACGCGGGCGCTTCACCTCTGCCGAGGCCTCGCGCGCGGCCTTTCGCTTCGGCGACGCATCCTGCTGCCGTGCCGATTCGGACTTTTCATCCGAAACTTGCACTTCATCGTCTTGGTGAGCAGACTGAGCTGATTCCTCACGACTGCTTGCAGCTGCGATTGCAGTCATCGCCTCGCGAGCTCGCTCGTGCTCAGGGCTGTCCTCAACACGCGTACGATTTTGAGACTTCTTCTGGCGCTTCGGAGCTTCCTCAGCCGCGCCCTGAATCTCTACCGGGTGGTGATGGACAATGAATCCGCGACCCTCGCATGCCTCACAGGTGGTAGAGAAGGCCTCAACCAGCCCCTCACCCACACGCTTACGGGTCATCTGAACCAGACCCAGTGACGTGATTTCAGTGACTTGATGGCGCGTACGATCTCGACCCAAGCACTCAACAAGGCGACGAAGAACAAGATCGCGGTTCGATTCCAGAACCATATCGACAAAGTCAATAATGACAATTCCACCGATATCGCGCAGACGAAGCTGACGGACAATCTCTTCGGCGGCCTCGAGATTATTTCGGGTGACCGTCTCTTCCAAAGTTCCGCCCGCACCGATGAACTTACCGGTGTTCACGTCGATAACGGTCATGGCTTCGGTGCGATCAATGATGAGCGTGCCGCCACTGGGCAACCAGACCTTGCGATCCATTCCCTTGGCAAGCTGCTCATCCACGCGGTAGGCGTGGAAAGCATCTTCTGTTCCAACCCACTTGGTCACGCGATCAGAAAGCTCGGGAGAAAGCTCGTCAACGTAAGCCTTGACCGTTTCATAGGTCTCATTACCTTCAATGATGAGCTCCGCAAAGTCTTCATTGAAGATGTCGCGGACAACGCGAACCGCAAGTTCAGGCTCGCCGCGCAGCAAAACCGGCGCGTTCTTCGTCGAAGAAAGCTTGGATTCAATATCGTCCCACTGCTTACTCAAACGGCGAACATCGTCGCGAATTTGCTCTTCCGTTGCCCCTTCAGCTGCGGTACGCACAATTACGCCGGCAGAATCGGGGACAACCTGCTTGAGGATCTTCTTCAAACGGATGCGCTCACGCTCAGGAAGCTTTCGCGAAATGCCCATCATGGAGCCACCGGGGATCAGGACAAGGTAGCGTCCAGCCAAAGTAATCTGACTGGTCAGGCGCGCGCCCTTGTGGCCGATCGGATCCTTTGTGACCTGGACCAGGACCGGGTCACCGGGTTTCAGGGCAGATTCGATGCGGCGAGGCTTTCCTTCAAGTCCAACCGCATCCCAATTCACTTCGCCGGCATAAAGGACAGCATTGCGCCCCTTGCCGATATCAACGAAGGCAGCTTCCATCGAGGGCAGAACATTTTGAACGCGCCCCATATAGATATTGCCGACCGCGGTCTTCTGAGTACGGCGCGCAACATAGTGCTCGACCAGAAGATCGTCTTCGATAATTGCGATCTGATCCAGACCGTCCTGGCCGCGAATCACCATCTTACGGTTCACAGACTCACGTCGAGCTAGGAATTCAGATTCGGTAATGCGGTGGTGACGACGTCCCTCGCGGCGCCCTTCCTTGCGGCGCTGCTTCTTGGCCTCGAGGCGGGTTGAACCTTTGAGCGCCTGGACCTCGTCGCTTCCCTCTTGAGTTTCAGAAGCGCGAACGCGACGGCGACGACGACGGCGAGTTGTCTCTTCACCACTTTCAGAGCTATCCACACTGTCAGCAGCCTCACTAGCAGGTGCTGCCTGCTCCTTCTCGGCAACCTCGGGCGTTTCTTCGTCCTGATCCTTACGCCGAGAGCGCCGACGCTTTGGCTGAGCGGCCTCAGAGGATGCATCCTCGTCTGAAGCTTTCTTTCGCGAACGCGCACGCTTCTTCGTCGTTGTTTCTTCGGTCGCCTCCTCCACCTTCACTTCGCGGGTACGCGAGCGACGACGGGGCTTTTCTTCCGTCTCACTCTGCGAGGTATTTGCGGGGGCAGAAAAAGTCGGTTCCTGGAATGTCGGAGCCTGGAAAAGCAGAGTTGCTGCTGGAGTTTCAGGCATGGCCTCTTCTTTCACAATGTCAGTATGTTGACCGAGCTCGCACTGCTGGGTCTGTATTACACGCAATGAAGCGGAAGTCTTATCGAAGTTGCAGCTGGCAACCGCAGGCGTTCATCTGTTACAAACAGGCCGCCCTGTGATGGTCGGAGAGTGCGCTCCACCCATTTCGTATTCCCTATTCTCTCATAGGGATTGCGGGCATGCCCGGGCACTTTCGCGGCGGTTCTTCCAATGTTCACCACGTCACCATAGAATCACTTTAAATAAAACGACACAGCTGCGGTTTTATTCAGAAAAACAGCATTTAACACGGTGGGGAACTATATTTGTTGACACAACGTCGTCAAAGTTTTGCCACAGCTGTGACGAACTTATGACACACCCTGAACACAATTTCCCTGAGACAGGACTATGACCATGACCTTTGCTCCAGCAGCACTTGATGCGCTGACACTGGGACGATGGCAATTCGGCATCCTGACCGTTTACCACTTCGTCTTGGTTCCTCTCACCATCGGTCTGTCACTCCTGGTCGCAATTATGCAGACCGTGTGGCACAAGACCGGTAAAGAGGAATGGCTCCAGGCAACTCGATTCTTCGGCAAGTTACTCTTGATCAACTTCGCCCTTGGTGTTGCCACCGGTATCGTGCAGGAATTCCAATTCGGCATGAACTGGTCGGAGTACTCGCGTTACGTCGGCGATATCTTCGGCGCTCCGCTCGCAGTCGAGGCCCTTCTGGCCTTCTTCCTTGAATCAACCTTCCTGGGTCTGTGGATCTTCGGATGGGGACGCCTTTCCAAGGGCTGGCACCTTGCCTGCATCTGGCTCGTTTCCTTCGGCACGATGTTCTCGGCACTGTGGATCTTGGGCGCGAACTCTTGGATGCAGCACCCCGTCGGCGCACGCTTCAACCCCGAAACGGGCCGTGCAGAGCTCGACGGAGTAGCCGGCTTCCTCAAGGTCGTCGCCAACCCGGTCCTCGTGTGGGAGTACTCCCACGTCATCACCTCTGCTTGGCTTGTTGCCGGTACCTTCGTTGCAGGCATCGCATTCTGGTGGATGACCCGCGCCAAGCGCCTCGGTGGTGAAGAGGGAGCAAAGGAAGCCTCGTCTATGTGGCGTCCCATCGCCCGCTTCGGTCTGCTGGTTATCCTCATCGGTGGGCTCGGAACCGCAGCAAGCGGCCACTTCCAGGGCCAAGAACTAGTCAAGATTCAGCCCATGAAGATGGCAGCCGCGGAAGGCGTCTGTGTCGATACTCAAGGCGCAGCATTTACCGTTGCTCAATTCGGCGACTGCCCCTTGGGCGATGATGGCAAGCAGCCGACCAAGTTCATTCAGGTTCCCGGCGTCGCTGCTTTCATGTCTCACAACTCCTTCTCTGCAGACGTTAAGGGTGTTGCAGATGAGCAGCAGCGCATGGTTGAGCTCCTCAACTCCAATGAGGACTTTGTCAAGACCTACGGCGACGCGAAGCAATACGATTTCCGTCCCCCGCAGATGGTGACCTTCTGGACATTCCGCCTGATGATCGGTACTGCAGCATTCTCCGCGGCACTCGCGCTGTGGGGACTGTGGGCAACACGTAAGGGACAGACTTCCGCATCGAAGGCCCTGGGGATCTTCGCGCTTGTTTCAATTCCCATGCCCTTCCTCGGCGCTTCTTTCGGCTGGATCTTCACCGAAATGGGCCGTCAACCCTGGGTTGTTGTTCCCAACATCGCAGGCCTTGAAAGTGGCGATCCCGTCGGATCGGTCATGATGATGACATCTGCCGGTATCTCCAGTGCTGTTCCCGCCTGGCAGGTCCTGGTCTCGATGAGCGTCTTCTCCATCCTCTACGCAATCCTCGGTGTCGTGTGGTTCATCCTCATGAAGCGCTACGCCGTCGAGGGACTCCACCCCCGCCCCAAGGACGCTACCGATAAGGAAGCAGTCTCTGGCGCACTCTCATTCGGCTACTGAGGAAAGGAAAAACCATGACTTTGAGTATCTTGTGGTTCATCCTCATCGCTGTCTTGTGGACCATGTATCTGGTCCTCGAGGGCTTCGACTACGGAGTGGGAATGCTCCAGGGCTTCCTCGCACGCGATGATCGCGAGCGCACCCAAGCGCTACGCACAATCGGCCCCCACTGGGACGGTAACGAGGTCTGGCTGCTAACCGCCGGTGGCGCGACCTTCGCAGCATTCCCCGAATGGTACGCAACCATGTTCTCGGGAATGTACCTGGCACTCTTCCTCATTCTGCTGGCACTCATCGTTCGCGTTTGTGCAGTTGAATGGCGCTCAAAGCTCAAGTCTGAGCAATGGCGCAGTGTCTGGGATCGCGTTCACGCAGTCTCCGCGCTGCTTGTTCCCCTTCTCTTCGGTGTAGCATTCGCCAACCTTGTTCAGGGAATGAAGATTGAGGTCGTCACTCATGGAACGAACGCGGTCGTTGCACCTGCGGATGTCCCCTCCTCACTCAATACCGCAGTTCACCAGCTGACCGGTGGTTTCTTCTCACTGCTCACTCCCTACACCCTCTTGGGTGGTCTTGTCCTGGTTGCTCTGTGCCTTGCTCACGGCGCTCAGTTCTTGGCCCTCAAGTCCGAAGGCGACCTGCAGGAGCGCGCAAATGGTTTCGCCGCTCCCGCGACAGTGGTTGCGACCGCTCTGGCTGCCGTGTGGGTAATCTGGGGACAGTTCGCGTACTCAACGAACGTTTTGGCATGGATCCCGCTGCTCATCGCAGCGCTGTGCCTCATCGCCTCGACTGTCTTCTCGCAGGCTGTCTTGCGTAACGAAGGTCTGTCCTTCCTCTTCTCTTGTCTCGCAATGGCCGGAGCAGTTGCATGGATCTTCGCAGCAATGGCACCCAACGTCATGAAGTCGAGCATTGATCCCGCTTATTCGCTGACCATCGCACAGGCCTCGTCGACGACGGGAACTCTGACCGTGATGTCCATCGTTGCCCTCTGCTTGGTCCCCGTGGTTCTTGTCTACACCGCGTGGTCCTACTGGAAGTTCCGTTCTCGCGTTTCTTCCTCGGATGTTTCAACGAATACCGGTTTGATCTTGAACAAGATCCGACTGGATCAGAATTTCCTCGCGGGCTGATCGTCCGCAGTACTGGTGGCCTCGGGAAACCGGGGCCACCAGTTTTTTCACCGAGCACGACCTTCTCCAAGGACAGAAAATAGAAGAATGCGCCCACTGGACCCCCGTCTTCTCAAGTACGCTTCGAGCGCGCGTCGTCATATCATCCTCATTTCAATCTTGGGGATTGTGACGGCAGTCTTGGTGATTGCACAGACTCTTGCCCTTTCTGCGGCTCTCTCTCCCGCAGTCACATCCGGTGCATCGCTTACCCAAGTACGCACGCCACTTCTGCTCTTGGTCGCAATCGTTATCGCACGCGCGGCAGTCATCGGAGTTCGCGAGGCCTTGGGACACCGTGCAGCAGACCGGACAATCCGAGAGTTGCGTGGACGCGTCCTGACACACATCTCAAGCCTGGGGCCACGCTGGCGCGCTACTCACGGTTCCGAGGCCTCGACGCTCCTTTCCCGAGGCTTGACAGACCTCTCCCCTTACTTCGTCGACTATCTTCCCCAGTTGGTCCTCACAGCAACTGTGACTCCCCTAGCCCTGGCAACAATCCTTTTCCTCGATTTCTGGTCAGCTTTTATCGCCGCAATCGTCGTTCCCCTGATCCCAATTTTTATGGCCTTAATTGGTCGATTCACTCAGAGCGCTTCCTCAGAAAAACTGGAAACAATGCAGACCTTGGGCGCACAAATGCTGGATTTGATTGCGGGACTGCCGACCCTTCGCGCCTTGGGCCGAGAAAGCGCTCCTCGTGCGCATTTAGAATCTCTCTCGCGATCCAATACACGCGCAACAATGTCGACGCTGCGCATTGCTTTTCTTTCTGGTGCTGTATTGGAGTTTCTCTCCACACTCTGCGTCGCCTTGGTGGCCGTCGAAGTCGGTTTCCGAATGGTTTTCGGTCATGTTTCTTTATTCACCGGCCTAGCCGTCATCATGCTTGCACCGGAAGTTTTCGAACCTCTACGTCAGGTCGGTGCTCAGTTCCATGCCTCCGCAAATGGTGTCGCCGCGGCAGAACGAGCCTTCGAGATTTTAGAAACCCCCATTCCTTCAATGGATGAAGACTCGGAAAACTCTGTTCAAGGCATTCAAAATATCGATTGGTCTTCAGCTGCCTTCTCATTGCGCGATCTTTCGATTGAAGCACGCGGCACTTGGGCACCTGCAGGGTTGAACGCGGATATCCTGCCAGGAACGCTGAGCGTCCTTGCAGGCCCCTCAGGTTCAGGAAAAACCAGCACGATTTACGCCCTGATGCGGCTGCTTCCGATTCAGAGTGGACAGCTGATGGTCCGCACCTGTAGCGGAGAAGAAATTCCCCTTCAAGATATTCCCAAAGAGGCACTGTGGAAAGCCATAACCTGGGTACCACAGCATCCTTCTTTGCTTCCCGGGACCTTACGCGAGCAACTTCCATCTTCAACAGATGAAGAACTCGAAGCTGCCGCGGCGCTTTGCGGATTTACAGAGGTTCTCGACACGCTTGCCGAACGTTGGGATGCTCCAATTGGCCAAGACGGAGCCGGGCTTTCCGTTGGACAACGACAGCGTTTTGCTCTTACCCGCGCTTTGCTCGCACGCACTCCTATTGTCATCTTGGATGAACCTACGGCTCACTTGGACGCAGTCAGCGAAGAGATCGTTTTAAAGGCAATAGAAGCTCTGCGCAAGAAAGGGCGAACAGTCATCGCGATTGCGCATCGCCAGGCTCTTATCGATGCAGCAGACCAAGTGATCAAGGTTCATTCACGGGTTAAGGATCAGGCCGAATTGGCAGAAGTTGGAGGAGAGCAATGAAAATGCGAATTCTCACTTCTCAGGAAGCATCCTCCTTGCGATGGGCGTTGTCACTACTCCGAGTTGATAAGTGGCGTTTTATCAGTGCACTCCTTCTGGCAAGCCTAGGAATTGGTTCATCGATCGCTCTGGGTGCAACATCTGCTTGGCTCATCGCGCGAGCATCGCAGATGCCTCCTGTCTTAGTACTTTCTGTCGCTGCAACATCGGTACGTCTTTTTGGTGTCTCGCGTGCCCTTTTGCGCTATGTTCAACGCCTGATTTCCCATCGCGTGGCACTCGAGGGCATGGACCATCTGCGACTGAGCCTTTACGACGCCTTAGCATCTTCAGATCTCGGCAGAGTGATCTCACTTCGCCGCGGTGATCTGCTGGCACGTATGGGATCCGATGTCGACGAGGTCGGCGATTTTATTGTGAAGTCTGTCCTTCCTGCAGGTGTTGCAGCAATTGTCGGGTGCACAACCGTCGGCGCTCTGGCACTTCTTTCACCCGGCGCCGCAGCCATTTTGGCGCTGTGCTTAATCCTTTCTGGGATCGTTGCCCCCGTTATCACCGCTCGAGCACAACGCGCAGCTCAAGTCGAGGGAATCCAGTCACGTGCCGCCCTGAGCAGCTCACTGGTGACTTTGATCGATGGCTACGATGAGCTGGCAATTAACGGACTCATTGACCGCGCCCGCAGCGAATTCGAACGCAGCGAGGACCAGGTTGAGTCATCTCGACGAGGGGCCGCCCGCGCCTCCGCTTGGGCCCAATTCATCGATCGCGCATCTATGGGGCTTGCAGTCGTTGGAGCGCTCCTCGTTGGAGTTCCATCCGTTCAGGCTCAGATCCTCAGCGCCGTCGCTCTTGCGGTCATTACCCTCACTCCCCTGTCTTCTTTCGAGGCCTCGGCTCAGATGAACTCTGCGATGGCACAACTCGTCCGTAGTGCTCAGGCGGCACTACGGATTCGCGAACTTATCGGTTCGGACGCAGCGACCACCACGGCCTCGAATATCGAGCAGACTCCGCTTCCTGAAGATGCGAGGCACCACCCAGACCTTCAAGCGAGTGACCTAGCGATCGGGTGGCCCAATGGCCCGCTCTTGGTTGAAAACCTCAATCTTCATGTTGTCCCCGGTCGCTGCATCGCAATCGTTGGCCCTTCAGGAATTGGGAAAACAACACTCCTGAATTCTCTGGCTGGATTGATCCCCGCACGCGCTGGGCAACTCACTCTCGACGGAGTTCCTCTTCGGGACATTCCCCACGAAGAAAGTGCAAGCGTCATTCAGGTAACCGCTGAAGATGCCCATATCTTCGCAACCAGCATCTACGAAAATCTTCGCGTCGCACGCGCTGATCTATCGAAGGAAGAAGCTCGAGATCTTCTCAACACCGTTGGCCTGAAGGACTGGTGTGCTTCTCTTCCTCAGGGAATCGATACCGTAATTGGGGCTGGGGCAACTGGAGTATCCGGTGGTGAACGTCGCAGACTTCTTGCCGCCCGAGCGCTTGCGTCACACGCACCCATCATGCTTTTGGATGAAGCCAGTGAACACCTAGATCCGCACAGCGCAGATACTCTGATGAGAACCATCCGAGCACACGCAGTCAATAAGGGCTTGGTCATTGTCACGCACCGCCTGAGCGCTCTTGACATTGCAGATGAGATTATCCTGATGGGGTATCCTCACGATGATCCTCGATTGCGTCCCGCACGCATCACTGAACGAGGAACACGTGATGAGCTCATTGCAAGAAGCGAAGCTTTCCGTTGGGCACTCAAGCAGGAGGAAGAATGAGCCCCGAAAGGACCGATTCACGACTTCTTGAAGCTGCTCTTGATGTCACCTCAAGCCTAGATCTTCAACGAGTCCTCGAGAATTTCGTCGAACGTGCATGCGCATTAACCGGTGCACGCTATGCGGGACTATCGGTTCTTGATACCTGGGGCGATACGACGATGTTCGTCGAATACGGTGATGCTCCAGCCGGTGAGGCCTCGAATCTTCCCGACGAGCTGATCCAACGCATTACCGATGAGGGATATGCGATTCTCAATGATCCTGCCTCTCTTGACAATGCTGAAGGGATTGAGAACTTCCTGGGAGTTTCTGTCACTTTCAAGGGGCAAATCTATGCGCGCCTATATCTGGTCAACCGCTTGGGAGGCTTCGGACTCAGTGCACTCCGCATTGTGCAGACTTTGGCAGCAGCAGCCGGTATTGCCGTTGAAAATGCTCACCTCTATGCAGATGCTCGAAGGCGCGCGCGCTGGATTCGAGCCTCGCAGCAGCTAACCACGTCGATGCTCGAAGGAGCAGACGAGGAAGAAGGCTTGACCCTAATCGCTCAAACCGTTCGCGATGTCTCGCAGGCGGATACGGCGATTATCGTCTTGCCCTCAGTGAAAGATACCTGGGCTGCGGAGATCACCGACGGCCATCACGCTGATCGCTTGTTGGGAATTGTCTTCCCCCACGAAGGCCGTGCGATGTCGGTACTCAACGAAGGAACCGGTATGATCGTTGATTCCCTCGCGCGCGCCCAAACCATGCGTATCCCCGAATTTTCCGAATTCGGTCCGGCGCTCTATGCGCCTCTTCGTGGAAGAGGAAAGCCCGCCGGAGTCCTTATCCTGCTCCGTCTTCCCGGAAAACCAGAATTTGATTATTCCGAGCTTGCTCTAGCCGAATCTCTAGCCGCTCAAGCTGCGCTTGCACTAGAGCTCGCCTCGGCTCGTCATGCTGAAGACGTCGCTTCCCTCCTCGACGAACGTGATCGAATTGGCCGCGATTTGCATGATTTTGCGATCCAGCAGCTCTTTGCGGCGGGTATGCAATTGGATTCGACCAAGCAAAAAATCAGCGAAAAACAGGTGGGCGTCGATGAGGTAATCCAGGCTCTTGACCTGTCCCTAGCCTCCATTGACGAGGCCGTGCGTCAAATCCGCGCAATCGTCCATAATCTGCGTGAGCCCGATTCTAACGTTGGCCTGGTCGAGCGTATCCGCCGAGAGTCCTCCCTCTCGCGTTCATTTTTAGGCTTTGCACCCTCGCTCCTCATTTCTGTCGACGGCCAATCGGTTAACGAACAGAAAGAATGCGAAGATCACCGCGTTGAACTGCTCAATTCTCGCGTTGATGATTCGCGAAGCGATGATGCGGTTGCAATCGTGAGAGAGGGCCTGTCCAATATTGCCCGTCACGCACACGCTACCGCAGGTGCGGTCAATGTCGAACTTCAGGGAAGCGGGAAAACAGGTAGGCTCACGGTTTCCATTTCCGATGACGGAGTCGGGATCGACCCTTCGCATACACGCAATTCAGGCCTTGCAAACATGGCAGAACGTGCACGCCTCAACGGCGGAACCTTCACCATTGGCAGAGGCCTCGAAGGAAAAGGAACAAAGATTACCTGGAGCGTTCCCCTGGCCTAGCTCAGTTACGCCAAGCGGCAGCGCGTTGTCCAGCTACCCATGCAGCAACCTGAGTGCGTCGTTGAAGCCCCATCTTCGACAGTAGGGACGTAATGTGGTTCTTCACGGTCTTTTCTGCAACACCCAGTTTTGCGCCAATTTCACGGTTCGACAGGCCATCGCCGATCAACTCCAAGACCTTGCGCTCTGAAGGAGTTAGGTCTGCGGTCGGATCATCATGATCTGCACGCCTGCGGGTTAGCGTTCGCTCGTCAAGAAGGATACGTCCCTGTGCGACTGCCTTAATGACATCGGTAATTTCTGCACCGCGAACGGTCTTGAGCACGTAGGCACGTGCGCCCTTTGCAAGGGACTCTGCCAAGGCCTCGTCATCATCAAAAGAAGTCAGGACGATCGGGCGAATCTCGGGATTTGTCTGCCCCAAAGATTCCATGATGTCGATGCCCGTTCCATCGGGAAGCTGGAGGTCCACCAAAATCACATCGGGGCTGACCAATTGGGCACGGCGCAAAGCATCTTGAACTGTCCCGGCCTCTGCAACCACTTCAAGGTCATCTGCACGATCGACAATCTCTGCAATCCCGCGACGAACAATCTCATGATCATCAACGATCATGACTCGGATCGGGGTCTGCAAAGGGGTATCATTTTCAGTCACGTTTTTCTCCTTGTTCATCGACGCGCTTCTCACCGCTGAGACGGGCAACTGCATCTGCTGCTGCCGCATTTTCTGCGTGTTTCTTTGAAGTACCAACACCTTGGCCAACTTGGGTGTCCCTTGAGGCAACAAAGGCGCGAGCGGTAAAGACTCTCTGGTGGTCTGGGCCTTCGCCCTCAACCTCGTAGGTCACTGCTCCCATATCGTGGTTGAAGGCAAACTCGGTCAATGTTGTCTTCCAGTCCTGTTCTGCCGCGCGTTCGACTGCGTGAATCAGCAAGAAACCGAGATGACGCAAAATAGTTGCACGCGCGCCTTCAATGCCCACGCTCAGATAGGTTGCACCGACCAGGGCTTCGAAAGTATCAGACAAAATGGAGTCTTTGTCTCGACCACCGTGAGTACTTTCCCCACGCCCCAAGTAGATGTACTCCCCCAGGTCAATGTGCCGAGCTGCCTGCGCTAAGGGCTCTTGAGAAACAGTCGCTGCACGCATTCGCGACAATTCAGATTCGGGGACGTCGCCATGACGGTGATACAGCTCGTCGGCCACGACAATCGAAAGGACAGAGTCACCCAGGAACTCAAGGCGTTCATTATGGGCAATTCCGCCGGCTTCATTTGCATACGAACGGTGGATTAGCGCAAGTTCCAATAGATCCTGACGCACAGGAGTTCCCCACGCTTCAAGCAAGGTATCAGTATTGGGACGTGGGGGTACAGGAAGTTTTGAACGACGAGCCATTAGTTCTCATCCCGCGCGGTGAGCTGATCAAGAAGACCCGAAAGACCCGCAAGACGCGGATCGATCACCACATGCTCATGATCTTCGGGAAGATCTTCCCATTTTTCACCGCATCCTGGGCAAAGCCCCTGACAATCAGGCTTACACAGAGGACGGTCTTCCATCAGCGTCACGATGCCGTCACGCACAATTCCTTCAATATCGATCGTGTCGCGCGCCGAGATCGTCGGGAAATCTTCTGCTTCCTCATCCTGTTCATTACGCAAACGCTGCGCAGCCTTCGGCTCAAAGAACAGTTCATCAACATCGACCGGATAGTGACGCGTCAGTTCATCAAGACAACGTACGCATTCTCCGTCGATATCAACATCGGTGTGCGCACGAACCAGAACTCCGTCATCAACCGAAGTAATAGTCACATCGATAGGCAATTCGGTTCCTGGAAGCACTCGCATCACCGAGGTTCCCAGGTCGTCAGGAACCTGCCAAGCTAGGTGATAGTCGCGCGTCGAACCAGGCGATCGTGAAAGATCACGAAGAGAAATCTCTAAAGGTTCACTCATGTTCTAAAGTCACATTCGTAATATCGCGGCCATTGCGTTCGGCAATGGCACGCCGACCAGCATCGGTACGGCGTTGAAGTTCTTGAAGAAGTGCAGATAGTTCTGCAAGTGACGAGGCGGCGTATTCATCAGCACCGGTACGCATCTGCTTTTCCGCTGCACGCGCTTGCGCAACAATCTCTCGCGCGCGCTCCTCAGCCATCTGCTTGATGTTTTCGCCGGATACAAGGCGTTCTGCCTGTGCATTGGCGTCGGCAAGAGTGTTCTCCGCATCCGCCTCAGCCTGTTCACGCACACGCTTCGCATCTTCTTCGGCCTTTTCACGGGTCTTCTGCGCGTGTTCCTCGGCCTCGGCGACCAACTGATCAGCCTTTTCACGGGCCTCGTCGATGGTCGAACGAGCTCGGGCATTAGCCTCGGCAATGGTCGTCTCTGCGGCCGAGTCTGCGCGCACAAGCACTGCGTCCGCGTCGGCAACAACCGCATCTGCGGCCTTGAGGTCATCGGGAAGAGCTTCACGAGCCTGATCGAGAAGATCAAGAACCTCCGCTCGGTTCACCATTACCGAAGCAGAGAGCGGAACTGCACGTGCAGCCTCAAGGAGGTCTTCAATTCGGTCCAAAGCCGCAATCACAGTCGAGGGACCGTACACGGTCTGGTCCTCCCACTGCTGCGAGGATTCCGCGTGCTCATCATGGTTTTCAGCCATTGTCTCCTCCAATTGGGTTCTGCGCGTACACTGCTTCTCTATTTTCTCCCCACACAGCCAAAACTGGGGCCGGAACATACCGAGAGACATCCATTCCCCACGCAAAAAGTTCACGAACAAGGGATGAGGACACATGTCCCAGTACGGGATCGGTGGGGATCCACAGTGTTTCCACTCCCCCGATCTCTCGATTTGTCACGGCCTGAGCCATCTCTGACTCCAAGTCACCGTTTCCACGCACCCCTTTGATCACCAGATCCACATCATGTGCGCGACAAAAATCAACCAAAAGCGTGTTCATGGGGAGGACTTCTACCTTCGGCAGGTGAGCCAGCCCCGCACGGGTGCTATCCACACGGCATCGGATATCGCTGGCCGAGGCCTTGGCTGAGTTCACTCCAACTGCAACGATCAGGTGGTCAACAAGACGTGACGCCCGAGTAATAAAGTCCAGATGCCCGACGGTAAGTGGATCAAAGCTTCCAGGAATGACGGCTTTCATTCACTCTCCTTACCGGTTTGTGGAAGTGGGGGCGCAAGAAAAAGAACGCGAGTCTCCCCCCAATCTCGCTGGTCCTCACAGATGAGTCCTTCAGGCAGCTCGATAACTGTCGAGCGAGTCGATCGCTCAACGACAACCGAAGCATCTGGACTTAAATGTGCGCGCAATGCTGTAAGGATCTCGGTGATAGTTGCGCTCTCACACTCATAGGGAGGATCAATAAAAACTAGGTCATATTGGCCGCTCAGTCGTCCAGAAACTGCCGCGAGCGCATCCGCGCCAATAACTATGCTTCCCGGAGCGACCACGGCGACATTCTTTTTCAAAGTTCGCAGCGCACCCTGCGAGGAATCAACCAGGGTTAATTGATCTGCACCGCGCGAAAGCGCCTCAAAACCCAGAGCTCCACTTCCCGCATACAGATCAAGAACGCGAGCTCCTTCGATAACGTCCATGTGTTCAAGGCGCGAAAACATTGCCTCACGGACGCGCTCAGACGTTGGGCGTGTCCCCGAAGGCGGGACATGGAGGGTCCGACCTTTCAAAGTGCCGGCAATAATTCGTGTCATGCTTTAAGACTACGTTAGCTGCGTTCCATCCACACCAGCTCTTCGCTGGAAGCGTCATTGAGACTTGCCGCTAATTCCGGATACGAGGCCAAAGAAGGATCTGCCGCGATGAGTTCGCCCGCGCTTTCTCGGGCTTCTTCAATGATTGCCCCATCACGGACAACGCTCAGGAAGCGCAACCGCGATGTTTTTCCTGACTGGGCCGACCCTAATACGTCACCTTCTCGACGCAAGGCGAGATCGGCCTCGGCAAGGACAAAACCATCGGTTGATGAAGCGAAGGCTTCCAAGCGTTGCGCCGAAGTATCACTGATGACCGAAGGATGAACGGCCATGCAGATGCTTTGTCTCGAGGAGCGTCCCACGCGGCCACGCAGCTGATGGAGCTGTGAAAGCCCAAATTGCTGTGCATCCAAGATGATCATCATGGTCGCTTCGGGGACATCAACGCCAACTTCAATGACAGTTGTCGCAACAAGAATTGGAGCTTGCCCACTGGAGAAAGCCTCCATTGTTGCGCTTTTTTCTTCGCTGCTATCTCTGCCGGTCACGCTCACTGCTTTGATACCCGATAGCGAAGGAACCCCCGCGAGCATCTCGATAGTTGCTGTCACTGATGCAAGAGGGGCGGCGCTTTCTTCAAGCAACACATCGGGATGATCGTCTTCATCGATCCGTGGACAGACGACATAAACGCGCCCGCCGCTGTCAATTTCTTCGCGCGCCCGTTGCCACATGCGTTCCATCCACACGGCGTTTCCCGCGTCAACAACGAAAGTTGTCACCGGTTTTCGGCCCGAGGGCAAGCCTTTCATCACCGTGACATCCAAATCTCCAAAAATCGTCATCGCGACGCTTCGAGGGATTGGAGTAGCAGTCATTACTAGCTGATGGACAAGCA
>CAKAPY010000005.1 GCA_916719935.1 uncultured Actinomyces sp.
GGGGAGCCGGATTGAATCCGACTCCCCTCAAACTGTAGGTGAGCGACGCTCAGTGCACGTCGATAGCTTCCTCAGCTCCGGCCTCGGGAAGGGTAGGCTCACTATCCGTGCGCGCAACCACTCCACGAATCCAGCGGTAGAGGAGGGCAATGCTTCCGATGAAGAAGATTGCACCAATGAAGGTTGCTGGCGTTGCGAAGGAATCGCCCACGACGGCAAGTGGTTCTTCACTTCCTGTCGCGCCAACAATGCCCGCGTAGATCACGCCAAAGAGGCTCTCGCCGACGATCAAGCCGGTTGCCAAAAGCGTTCCCATACGGCGAGCGCGTTCGGGATCCTTGCGAGTGCCAGACCAGCGATCGTAGAAGAAGCCGATGATGCCACCGACGGGGATCAAAATGGTCAGCGAGGCGGGCAGATACATGCCCATGCCCACAGCCAAAGGCGGCAGAGCAAGACGACGCTTCGTCGTGAGGTTCAAAACCTCATCGATAATGATGACAGCAACACCGATGATGGCGCCCAGACCCAGCAGACTCCAGTCCTGGGTTCCACCGATGACACCCTTTGCGAGAGAAGAAATCAGCGAGGCCTGAGGAGCAGCAAGCGCGTCAGCACCAGCATTGGGAGCTCCCTGGAAGCCGAAGGCATTCTGCATGAGGTTCAAAACCGGAGGAATGATAAGCGCGCCAAAAACAACACCGATGACCAAAGCCACCTGCTGCTTCCACGGAGTTGCGTTCACCAGCTGACCGGTCTTGAGGTCCTGCAGATTATCATTCGAAATCGTTGCAATACAGAAGACAATCGCGGCGGTGAAAAGCGTGTAGGCAATCAGGGCTGTTGTCTCAGCGGCAGTGGAGCCGTGACCGTGAACGGCAACAATTGCCAGCGCTGTGAGGACAACGACCAAAATGCCCACGCCGGATACGGGGCTATTGGACGAACCGATGAGGCCGGCCATGTAACCACAGACCGCTGCGACCAGAAGGCCGGCAAGAAGGGTGAAGATCACCGAAACGGCAATGAGCATTGCAGTGTTGTGCGCGATTTCCGTTCCGTTTGTAAACAGCCAGAGCAGGCCGCCCACGGGGATCATCGACAGCACAATCACCAGTGCGACGATCGTGATCGGGATGTCACGTTCGGTCTGAGGAACTTCACCGCCGTCGTGACGGGTGTGCGAGGAGCGCATTGCGTCGCGGATTCCCTTGATGATGGGGGAAATGATCTTGACCAGAGTCCAGATCGCAGCAACGGCCATGACGCCTGCACCGATGTAACGCACCTGGCTGGAGAAAACTGTACTCACGATGTCTGACACATCCGAGCCATCAAGCTGACCTGCACTGAAGTAGGGGATCAGGATGAAGTAGGAGACGAACATGCCGATGAGCATCGCGATGCCGACGGTCAATCCGACGAGGTGTCCAACGCCGATCAAAGCAAGCGACAGGGAAGTGCCGATTGAGGTTGCGCCGGCTCCGAGTTTAAATGTCGCGGAGAGCGATGACGCTGCAACCTTCATGTAGGACAGCAAAGACATCACTGCGGAGCAGATTGCGCCCCAAATGATTGCGTGCAGGCCAAGAGTATTGTCGTTCGACTTCTCGTGTGCATCGCCGACTTTGAGGATCTCGGCTCCCGCAACACCTTCGGGGTAGGGGAGATCAGATCCGGTCACCAGCGCGCGACGCAGCGGGATCGAGTACATAACGCCCAGAAGGCCACCGACTGCGCAGACGGCCATTGTCGTCCAGTAGGGAAAACCGCTCCACCAGCCGACAATGACCAAGCCGGGGAGGATGAAGATCACTGCGGAGAGAGTTCCTGCAGCAGATGCAATCGTTTGGACGATGTTGTTTTCTTGGATGGTGTGATCGGCAAAAAACCGTAGAATTGCCATCGAGATGACGGCTGCAGGGATCGAGGTTGCGAAGGTTAATCCGACTTTCAATCCGAGGTAAACGTTTGCCGCGGTAAACAATAGGGTGATAATTCCACCGATAATAATGCCGCGGAAGGTCAATTCCTTCAGTGACGAGCGGGTGCTCGTTGTAGGCGTAGACACGTGAATCCTTTCCGTGTGCTGACGGAGTGGCCGCTAATGCGGTCATCTGTCGGTCAGACTAGTGATTTCAAGTTTAATCTCCTTATGAAAATAAAGTTCAATGCATGGTCACAATTTGGGAAAGTTTCGTAAATGCTGGAGATAATGAAATGAAGAACACACAGTGATGATGACTGATCAGCGAAAATCGTATTCCCGAGCCGCAGTCTCGACGTCTCTTGCCTTCCTCGGCATTGTCGTGATGAGTATGACCATGCGTTCCGGGGCAACTTCAATTGGGCCGTTGCTTGGAGATATTTCGCAGGCCTATCACGCGGGCGCGGGTGCACTGGGAGTTCTTTCTGCTCTTCCCTGTTTGGTTTTTGCAGGTGTCGGCCTGATGGCTGTCCCCATGTCGAAGCGTTGGGGGATGAGTCTGATCCTTACGCTTGGGACTTTCATCAGCGGACTTGGTTTGCTTCTTCGTCCCTGGGCTGGGAACTTTACTTTCTTCTGCGTTCTCAGTGTTGTTGCTCTGGTTGGGCCCGCGCTGGCTAATGTCTTGGTTCCCGCGTGGATTAAGTACCACGAGGCCGGGAGAGGGACACTGCTTGTTACTGCCTATGGGACGCTCCTTTTGATCGGCGGTGCCTTTGGCTCAGCGCTTGCTGTTCCTCTTGCCGGCAGGGACGGCGGTTATTGGCAGTATTCTCTGGCGGCTTGGGTAGTCTTTGCTTTCTTGGCAGGTCTGGTGTGGATCAGGATTGCAGTGCGTGCAGGCAAGGATCGGCCTGATGGTATAGCGGCGCGGGGAGGGCATGAATCGCCCCTGGACAATGAACCTCAAAATCAGGAAGAGCCTCAGCGGGCGTCTACCTCGAGATTACCAATCTACCGCTCGCGAACAGCCATTGCTCTGGTTCTTGGATTTGGGCTGCAATCACTCAACGCCTATGTGCAATTTGCCTTCCTTCCTCAAATTCTGATCAACGCAGGGTATTCTGCATCCTTTGCATCTCTCATGGCAGCACTGGTGAATTTGTGGGCGGTTGTTGGTGGCTTAGTGATTCCCTTCATGATTGATACCGTTGGAACGCATATTCCGTGGCTCGCAGCATTCTTGGGCCTTCTCGCCTTCAGCGGTTGGATTGGGCTTGCAGCGTTCCCCGGGAGCTACGCGCTGCTCTGGGTATCGCTCTTAGCAATTGGAGGTTTTACCTTCCCGCTGATTTTGGCGCTCATTCCCGCACGCTCTCGCGATGCTGCAGTAACTGCGGATCTGTCGGCCTTGGTTCAACCTATTGGCTATATCATTGCTGCACTTGGACCGATTGGTTTTGGTTTTTTGCTTCAATCGCTTGGGAATCAGACCATTCCATTGATTGCCATGTCTGTAACCGGTTTACTCATGGGCGCAGCGACCTTCGTTGGTGCCGGAACTGGAATGATCGATGATGAGCTTGAAGCCTAAACCCGTATAAAAACGGAGGGGTTGGTTCCATGTGAACCAACCCCTCCGTTCATGTCGCTAATATCAGTTCAGGTCTGCTGCCTGAGCGTTCAAATTGCGCTCCGTGGTCGAAATCTGCTCGCGGAGCAGGCGAACCAAAGCAGCTGATGCCGCCGGGTGATTGGAGATCCACTCGTTTCCCTTGGCGATCGGATCGATGCCCTGGACGTATCCCGCAAGGGCCTTGGGGAACATCAAGGTGACAATATCTTCAGCGATGTGGAAGGTGTGATCCTTCCAGATCTGCTCAAGAGAATCGAAGTAGTCGGCAACCACCGGGACATACATTTCCGGGTTCGTTCGCGCCTGGGCCCAGAAGCCCGAGACCATCGCCCAACGGGTGTCATTGGGAATGGACAGATCACGAAGAACGGCATCCCACGTCTGCTGCTTGACACCTTGATCGGGCACGGCGGCTCGCGCAGCGGCGGCCTTCTGGTGACCCGTCATCGTGTCGTCCTCGGTCTCAAGGGCTGCGATCTCGGCCTCGCCTGCAACGCCTCCGCGTACCAGAGCAATGAGGAGAGCCCAGCGCAGGTCGACGTCCAGATCCAAGCCCATCAGGGTCTGGGTCCCATCGTAGAGTCCCTGAAGGGCCTCGAAGTGCTCGGGGAGAACGGCGCAGTGCGCAAGCTCGCGTACAAAAAGCTGCTGTTCGTCGGAGTGAGCGGCCGCGGTACGCGCAAGGATGAGCAAGCCTGAAGCAACGCGCTCTTGTAGAGCAGCACGCTTTGAGGGTGCGACGTAGGTCTCCAGTGCTTGGTCAAGGTGACGCAGGTAGAGACGCAGCATGGTCGCATTGCGCTCAACAGGCAGAGCGGCGAGCAGCAGCGTGAGGTAGTCGTGTGCGGGCATCTCGCCATCGCGGGTCATGTCCCAAGCCGAGGCCATGATGACACCGCGAGTCAAAGAATCCTCGAAGCGGGAGATATTACGGATTGCGAAGTCAAGAGACTGCGGATCCAAGCGAACCTTTGCGTACGCCAGATCTTGGTCGTTAATAAGGATGAGATCGGGGCGTGCGATTCCCTGAGCTTCCTCGATAACGGTCGAGGCGCCATCAACATCGAGTTCCTGAGTGAAGACGCGAGAGATTGTTCCCTCTTCGTTTGCGCTGTAGCCGGAAACGACTAGACGGTGAGGACGAAGAGAAGATCCCTCGGAGAAGGATTCCTGCAGCACAGCGAGCTTGGTGATTGTCCCGTTATCGTCGACCTCGATTTCGGGGCGAAGCAGAGTGATGCCTGCTTCTTCCAACCAGACTCGTGACCACTGCTTGAGATCGCGACCCGAGGCCTTTTCAAGTTCGTCAAGAAGATCTGCCAAGGTGGCGTTCTGGTAGGAGTGCTTCGTCAGGTATTCATGCAGGCCTGTGAAGAAGTGTTCGCGGCCAACATAGCTGACCAGCTGGCGAAGAACTGATGCTCCCTTTGCGTAGGTAATGCCGTCGAAGTTCACCTCGACGTCGGCAAGATCACGGATCTCAGCGGTAATGGGGTGGGTGGTGGGGAGCTGATCCTGGTTCATGCCCCAGTCCTTGCGGAGCATGAAGCCGGTCCAACCTTCTGTGTATTCGGTTGCTTCAGCCAGAGCCAAGTGGCTCATGAATTCAGCGAAAGACTCATTGAGCCACAGATCATTCCACCACTTCATGGTGACTAGATCGCCAAACCACATGTGAGCCAGCTCGTGGAGGATCGTATTGGCACGAGCTTCCAAGTCAGCAGTCGTGGGGCGGGTACGGAAAATGTACTGGTCGCGGAAAGTGACACAGCCGGCGTTCTCCATCGCACCTGCGTTGTATTCGGGGACGAAGATCTGGTCGTAGGTCTTGAAGGGGTAAGGAATTCCGTAAGCGGCCTCGAAGAAGGAGAATCCCTGGCGGGTGATTTCGAGGATGCGATCAGAATCCAGGGAGTCGATGAGGGATGCGCGGCACCATACGCCGAGGGGAATCGTGCGGCCATCGCTGGAGACTAGGGAATCGGTTACGCCCTGGTAGGGGCCAGCGATAATCGCAGTGATGTAGGTGGAGATGCGCTCGGTCTCTTCGAAACGATACGTCCAGCGATCCTCGTGAACCTCAGGCTCGGGGGTAGCCGAGTTCGAGAAGACCTTCCAGCCTGCAGGAACGGTGACCGTGAAAGTAAAGGTCGCCTTGAGGTCTGGCTGCTCGAAAGTCGTAAAGACGCGGCGGGCATCGGGAACCTCGAACTGCGAGTAGCAGTAGGCCTGTGAATCTGCGGGGTCCACGAAGCGGTGAAGGCCTTCACCGGTGTGCATGTACTGGCAGTCAGCCTCGACAGTCAAGGTGTTGTGGGCCGCAAGCGGAGGAAGGGTAATACGGTTGTCCTGGTGAATCACCGGGTCCAAAGCTTCGCCGTTGAGGACGATCGAATGAATGTTATTCGAGACTAGATCAGCGAAGGTCGCCTCACCCTCAGTAGCGCTGAAGGTAACGGTGGTACGAGAAAGGAAGTCCTTGTCTCCGCGAGTGAGATCGAGTTCGACGTCGTAGTGATCAACTGAGATCACTGCTGCGCGCTGCTGTGCTTCTTCGCGCGTCAGGTTCAGGCCAGGCATTGCGTACCTTCCAATTGTGTTGACGATTCACACGCGCATGCTGCGCGTAAACGTGTTTATTTTTGCATGTTTAAGCCGATGGTGCGAACCTTGCCGCGCCATCTGTTGCATTGTTGTGACGAAATGGAAACTCAGTTGTCCGGGCTACCAAATACGAACGCGTTCGTTGGGGGCGATCCATAGAGCATCATCGGGAGCCAGGTCATAGGCCTCGGCAAAGGAATCCATGTTCGCGACAACCTGATTGCAACGGAATTCTGCGGGGGAGTGCGGATCAATACTCAGGAGCTGTTTGGCGAATTCGCGACGGATAGCGGTCCTCCAACCGCGTGCCCAAGAAGTGAAGAAGCGTTGAGCTGCCGGTAGTCCATCTATCGCGGGGGCAGTTTGCGCTGTCTCTCCCTTTTCTTTCAAACGAGAGACGTAGGCCTGCCAAGCAATAGAAAGACCGGCGAGATCTCCGATATTTTCGCCCAGAGTCAATGCTCCATTGACGTGGAGTGGCGGCTCCTCGCCCTCAAGATCGCGTGGAGTCAGAGCATCGTACTGTTCGATTACGCGCTTTGTGCGTTCTTCGAAACGAGCGCGATCCTCCTCGGTCCACCAGTTCTCCAGATTTCCCTCTGCATCGAAACGTGAACCTTGGTCATCGAAGCCATGGCCGATCTCATGACCGATAATCGCACCAATTGCGCCGAAATTCGATGCGTCATCGGCCTTGGGATCAAAGAAGGGTGCTTGAAGAATAGCCGCGGGGAAAACAATTTCGTTCATCGTCGGGTCGTAGTAGGCATTGACCGTTTGAGGTGTCATATGCCATTCACTGCGATCGACGGGGCCACCCAACTTATCCCAGCGGCGTTGAACGTGGAACCTAGTCGCGGCCTCGACAGTATCTACCAGGGAAAGAGACTCCACCTTCAGCGGCGAGTAGTCGATCCAACGGTCGGGGTAGCCAATCTTCGGCGTGAAAGTTGAGAGTTTCTTAAGAGCTGCTGCTCGCGTTTCTTCACCCATCCAGTCACATGTGGATAGGGCCTGCTGATAGGCCTCAAGAAGAGAATGAACAAGCTCATCCATGATGGCCTTGTTTTCGGGAGGGAAATGGCGTGACACCCAAATTTCACCCATCGCCTCGCCAAGGAGGGAAGATACCAGGGAAAGACCGCGCTTCCATCGGGGGCGAAGTTCCTCGGTTCCTGAAAGAGCTCGACCATGGAAGTTGAAAGACGCCTCAATAAACTCACTCGACAGCAGCATTGCGTATTCGTCGATGAGCGAATGCTCCATCCATAGTTTCAGTGTTTCAAGATCCGTTTGAGCCCAGAGCGCGGTTGCATGTTCAAGGAAGTCTGGCTGGGAGACGTTTAGAGTATCGACCTTATCGGTGGGAAGATGTGCGGACGTCGCCCATTCTTCCCAGGGGAATGACGGATAGGAATTGCACAGTTCCTTCCATGTCATGGGGTGATCAGCCAAGAGCGGGTCGCGGTTCGAGACTGCATCGCGATGGAAGGAGGCAATCTGTGTCTCGAGTTCTTTCACCGCGTGTGCATGTTTAGCCGCCTGCTCCTCATCAATTCCGACAAGGGTGAAGAGGGTGGCAACGTAGGCTTCCCAGGCCTCGAGGATCGGGCGATGCTGCTCCTCGCGGTAGTAGGCCTCGTCGGGAAGTGAAATACCGCTTTGATAGATATCCAACTGGTGTTGGCTGGAGTTGTGGGCATCGGTGCCGACATAGCTCCCGAAGAGGCCGCCGATTCCTTCGTAGCGGAAAGTCCCCATCAAACGTGCGAGTTCGAGGTGTGTGCTCACGCTGCGCAGGCGTTCAAGCTTTCCTGCAATAGGGGAGTAGCCTGCGGTCTCGGCGGCTTCTTCATCCATGAAGGTGCCATAGAGATGGGCGATGAGTTCTGCATTGTGTCCTGGGATCTTGCCTAAGCTCGCGTCCTCGGCAATCTCTTTTTCCCACAGCTCAGATTGATCGTGGAGCTGGTTGAAGATGCCGTCCATCGGTCGATCTGCAGGGATCTTGTGGCTGGTAAGCCATTGGCCGTTGATGAAGCGGTAGAAATCGTCTTGAGGACGGTAGCTTAGGGTCTCAGTCATAGGGACACTGTACGTTGCCCAGAGGTGCGATTGCACCCCCTAATGTTTAGGGGTACCTAAGTTTCCTGTGAATGATTACATGGCAAACACCCCCGTCTGCACATATGTGCAAAACGGTGTGGGCGGATGTGCAGAGACTCGAAAAGAGTAATGATTTAAGTGGTACATAAGCTCAAACAGAATTAAGGAACAGCGAACGCTATGAGGACGATGGAGACCGATGTCGTAGTCATTGGCGGCGGCTCAACCGGCGCCGGCGTTGTCCGCGATGTTGTAATGCGCGGATTCCGCGCAATACTTCTTGACCGAGCTGACATGGCTCAAGGAACCTCAGGTCGCTACCACGGCCTGCTCCACTCCGGTGGACGCTACATCGCATCCGATCCGGAATCAGCAACCGAATGCGCCGAAGAGAACGCAATTGTCTCGCGTATTAATGCCGATGCCGTTGAAAGGACAGGCGGCCTTTTCGTCACGACATCCGCCGATGATGAGGAATACGCAGATCTCTTCCTTGAGCGCGCGCGAGCAGCCCACGTTCCCGCCGAAGAGATTTCTCCCGCCGAGGCCCTGCGCCGTGAACCCCGACTGGACCCCCACCTCAAGAGGGCTTTTGCGGTTGAAGATGGAACCGTTGACGGGTGGCGTATGACATGGGGCGCAGCTCGCTCCGCTATTGCCTATGGTGCTCAGATCCTTACCTACACGCGAGCAACCGGAATTCAGCGCTCAGATGATCGCATCGAAGCGGTTTTTGCGCGTGATGAACGAACCGGCGAAGACATCCGCATCGATTGCTCCTTCGTTTTGAACTGCGGTGGTCCTTGGGCGGGACAGATCGCTGCTCTTGCTGACTGCCACGGCGTTGAGGTTGTCCCCGGTGCGGGAATCATGATTGCAATGAATCACCGCCTCTCACAGACGGTCATTAACCGTTGTATCTGGCCCGCAGACGGCGACATCCTGGTTCCGGTCCACCCGGTGTGCATCATCGGTACGACGGACCTTAAGGCTGAAGATCCGGATAAGCTTCCGATTCTTGCCGACCAGGTTCAGCAAATGCTCGATGCCGGTGAAGCATTGATTCCAGGCTTCCGTCAATCGCGTGCTCTTCACGCATGGGCAGGCGCGCGGCCGCTGATTAAGGACAGTCGTGTCTCTGAGTCAGATACCCGCCACATGGCACGTGGAATGCACGTTGTCGACCACCTGAACCGCGACGGCGTTGATGGCATCTTGACTATTGCTGGCGGTAAGCTCACGACCTACCGCCTCATGGCTGAACGCATCGTTGACATCATGTGTCAGCAGATGGGCGAGGATCGCCCCTGTCGTACAGCGGAAGAAGCTGTTCCCGAGGCAGAAGGAAAGTCGAACTACTACATCGGCCACCGCCTCGACGAAGTCGAACACCACGGAAAGTCACCTTCCAGCGAAGAGATTATCTGTGAGTGCGAGCTTGTCACCCGCGAGATGCTTGAACGCACCATGGATGCGCTTCCCGGAGGCCAGCTTGACGACGTCCGTCGTCAGATTCGCTTGGGAATGGGACCCTGCCAAGGTGGCTTCTGCTCGCAGCGCAGCGCAGGAATTGCACATGAACGCGGTGATATTGATGCTCCTCGTGCGAACGAATTGCTTCGTTTGTTCCTGAAGAACCGTTGGATTGGTTTGTGGCCGATCCTCTTCGGAAAGCAGGCGCGTCAGGCAGCCTTGGATAACTGGATCCACGAAGGAACTCTTGACGTCGAACATTTGCCGACCACCCCTGAGGCGGTTCCGCGTGAATGTGAATACTGGGATGCCCTTGAAGGCGAGGAAGAAAACCCCACAGCTGGGGAAGAGAAGGAAGGTCATACTCATGCGTGACGCAGTCGTTATCGGAGCGGGCCTTGCCGGTCTTGCTGCCAGCATCCGACTGGCACAGCGCGGAGCGAAGGTTACTCTTGTCACCAAGGGAATTGGTGGACTTCAACTGGGACAGGGAACAATCGACGCCCTTGGGTATGCCCCCGAGTTCGTTCAGCA
The DNA here is from genome assembly GCA_916719935.1 of uncultured Actinomyces sp. Taxonomy (GTDB): domain Bacteria; phylum Actinomycetota; class Actinomycetes; order Actinomycetales; family Actinomycetaceae; genus Pauljensenia. The sequence continues at coordinate 10,281 of CAKAPY010000005.1, forward strand.
TCCCTTAGAGGCCATTGAGAACCTGGCCAATGAACGTCCGGAGCACCCCTATGCTCGACTTGGCGTGGATTCGGTTGCGCAATCCTTCGAATGGATCCGTGAACTTCTTGGCCCTGAACTCCTTGTCGGATCGCTTGATCATAACGTTCGCATCCCAACTGCACTCGGTGCACTGCGTCCCACTGCGTTGTATCAGCCTTCGATGGAGGCTGGAATCCCGGTTGGCCAGGAATTTCTGATTGTCGGTTTCAACCGCCTCAAGGACTTCTACCCGGCACTGGCAGCAGAGAATCTGCGCTTGCAAAAGGATGCAAATGGTAATCCGATTTCGGCGCGATCTGCGTACGTCGATTTGGACGTCCGCGGTGAAGAACGCGACATAACGGGAACCAACTTCGCCCGTGCGCTCGACCTGAAAGAAAACCGCGTTCGCTTGGTTGAACTGCTCAAACAGATCGTTCGCCCCGGTGAAACGGTTGGTCTTCCTGCCGTATTAGGACTCAATGATCCGACTGCTTGGAAAGACATCCAAGAGATGCTCGGTCATCCCGTGTTCGAGATCATTTTGCAACCGCCGTCGGTTCCCGGGATGCGCCTCAATCAGGAGCTCACTGAGATCGCGAAGGCGAACTGCCGTGTCATGCTGGGATCGTCGTTGGTTTCTTACGAGGCCGATGGCGACCGACTGCGCAGCGTGACCATTTCAACCGCGGGACACCCGCGCACCATTGAAACGAAGACTCTGATCCTTGCAGCCGGTGGTTTTGAGTCCGGCGCTCTGGAGATTGATTCTTACGGTAACGTCAGCGATACCGTAATGGGTCTTCCGCTGACCGGTGTCGATACCACCTTGCTGAATGGTGATTTTTGGGGAAGCGAACAGCCTCTTTTCGAGGTTGGCTTTGATGTTGATGAGCACATGCGTGTGTGCACTCCTGGCGCAGGCCCCGTGTACGCCAATGTGTACGCGGCCGGCGGAAACCTGAGCGGTGCAACCCGTTGGAAGGAAAAGTCCGGTGACGGAATTGCACTGGCAAGTGCGCTGCGCGCAGCGGATTCGATTGTGGAGGAACTTCAATGAGCCTGGAAATGGCACCCAGCGTCGAAGAAAGTGACGTTCTGGGGATTAACGGAGGCGAATTTGGCCTTCGATCAACCCTGGATGCCTGCGTGAAGTGCACGATCTGCGAAACGCAATGCCCGGTCATGCGCGTGACAGATCTTTTCGCCGGCCCCAAGTACTCTGGACCGCAATCTGAGCGCTATCGCAAAGATGGGCACATTGTCGACCACTCGATTGACTATTGCTCCTCATGTGGTACCTGCTCGCTGGTGTGCCCGCAGGGCGTGAAGGTCACTGAGATGATCCACCATGCACGTACCGACATGAAGAAGAAGCAGGGAATCCCGCTTCGTGACCAGCTGATTGGTCGTACCGGCCTGATCGGCTCCGTCATGACTCCTTTTGCGCCCATTGCAAACTGGGCACTGGACGTGAAGCCAATTCGTGTCGCGATGGAAAAGGTCATCGGTGTTGACCGCAACGCTCCCATGCCTCGCGCATATGGACGCACTTTCGAAAGCTGGTTCAAGAAGCACACCCCGCTTCCTGAGTCAGGCACAAAGGGACAGGTCATCTTCTTCCATGGATGCGCCGGCCAATACTTTGAGGTCGAAACCTCCATCCACTCCGTCTTGGTATTGGAGCACCTGGGCTACGAAGTTCTAGTCCCGCACCACGGCTGCTGTGGTCTGGCTCTTCAGTCCAATGGCCTCTACGACGAATCGCGAAAGTATGTCTCGCGCCTGACGAACGACTTGCGCAAGGCAAACCGCGATGCGCCGATCATTTCTTCCTCAGGTTCCTGTGGTGGCATGCTCCGTCACGAAGCTCACGATATTTTGGGAATGGATACCCCCGAGCTCCGCGATGTTGCCTCACGTACCTGGGATATCTGCGAGTTCCTTATTGATCTTTACGATCGTGGGGAGCTTGACATGGACATGCAGCGCATCGATGTCACCATTCCGTACCACGCACCCTGCCAGCTCAAGTCTCAAGGTCTAGGTATGCCTGCCGTTGAGCTTATGAGCCTGATCCCCGGTGTAACGGTGAAGGAATCCCAACAGCCCTGCTGTGGCATTGCTGGAACCTACGGAATGAAGAAAGAAAAGTACGCGATCGCTCAGGCGGTTGGAAAGCCCGTGTTTGACTTCGTTAAGCAGGTCAATGTCGAGCTTGCCGCGTGCGATACCGAAACCTGCCGTTGGCAGATCCGTACTGCAACGGGTGCGAATGTTGTTCACCCGATTTGGCTGCTTCACAAGGCCTACGGTCTTCCCGAAGGCTGAGATTTAAAGAGTATCCCCGGGCGGCGCGCAGACGATGCGCCCCCGGGGATATTACTGTTACCCCATGAGTATCTCTCGCCGTGTCGTTGTCACAGGAGCCTCCAGTGGAATCGGGGAAGCAACCGCCCGTCTTCTGGCTGAACATGGATGGCAGGTCGTTGCCGTAGCTCGACGCCGCGAGCGCCTAGAGGCCCTTGCCGATGAGATTGGTTGCGAGTATTGGGCAGCTGACCTTAGTGACCATGCGCAGGTTGAAGAGATGGCTGCGCACGTCTTGAAAGGCGGCCCCGTTGATGCGCTGGTGAATAACGCCGGCGGAGCTATCGGTGTTGATCGGGTCGCTGACGCAGATCCTGCAAGGTGGAGCGCAATGTTTGAGCTTAATGTCCTCACGGCTTTGCATTGCACGCGCGCATTTCTCCCCTCGATGCGCGAGAGGGGAGGCGACCTTGTCTTCCTGACCTCGACCGCCGCCCACGACACCTATCCGGGAGGCGGTGGCTACGTTGCAGCTAAGCATGCTGAACGCGTCATCGCGAATACCTTGCGCCAAGAATTGGTGGGTGAACCCGTGCGTGTGATCGAAATTGCCCCAGGTATGGTGCGGACTGAAGAGTTTTCTCTCAACCGACTGGGCTCCCAAGAAGCTGCTGACCGCGTCTACGATGGCGTCGCCCAGCCGCTTCTTGCCGAGGACATCGCCGAGGCAATCGTGTGGACCCTAGAGCGCCCACGTCACGTCAATATCGATTCGATGATCGTTCGCCCGGTTGCTCAGGCGACGAATACTCTTGTGGCTCGAACTGTGCACGAGGCCTAGAACAGACGTTGCAGGTCGCGGTCGCTCTCTTTGATTTGCTCAGTTATGCACGTAGCGTGGCATAAGCGCTCACGCTTGCAACTGCGATCAAAAGAACAATAAATGCCCAGGCTAGTGCGGTCGAGCTTACCCTTCGAGTAAGTCGTGCTCCGACAACGCCTCCGCACATCGAGGCCGCAGCGAAGCATGCAACCATCACCCCGGCCTCGGCACTGATATCCAAGGTTCCACCCAGTGCACGCGAAGCCAAGCCGAACATTGCCGTAATGAGCATGATCAGCAGGGACGTCGCGGATGCTTTTTTCATTGGGTAGCGCAGAACAAGGTGAAGCGCAGGAACGATAGCGAAACCCCCGCCGACACCAAAGAAACCGGTGAGAAAACCTGTCAAGCTAGCGAGAAGAAGTACTAGGGCTGCCTTCTTAAGCGTCGACGCAAGCGAGTGTGGGGAATCCTCAGGTGCAGCCTCGTCAATCGACGAAGGAGATCCGTCAGTGCGGGCACGCAACTGTTTGTGCACCATGAATACCGCGACAAATGCCAGAAGAATACAAAACTCCAGCATGAGCGTGCGTGCTGAGACCAAAGGATTAAGGGTAGAACCGCCCCAGGTGCCAACAATCCCCGCGAAGGCAAAAAGGCTTCCGTGCTTCCAATCAACGTGGCCGCTGGGCGCGCGGGTCACCAATGAAACGCATGCGGTCGCACCGACGATGATGAGCGACAATGTCGCAGCTTGATGCGGATTTTGACCCAAGAGATACACCAAGACGGGAACAGAGAGAATTCCGCCACCGGCCCCTAGCGCTCCAACAACAATGCCAATGCCGATGCCGACGATTGCCGCCTCAATGAGCACCGTGATCCTCCTTGATCGGGGGTGTGAGTCCTAGTGAATGAGCAATGCTTGGATCCATGATTTGATCAGCGCTTGCGCCGCGCGAGATCAAGAAGGCCATCGCTTTGAAGTAGGGGAGAGCATGGGAATAGAAATGCCGGTATCCCTGGCAGAGGTAATTGTGCGAAGGCCCAGAATCAGTCGCGATGAAACGGTCCTTTGGACATCCACCCCAGCACAAACGCAGGAAGGGACACTTCCAGCATTCATCATCCAGATCTTGCTTCTTCGTATCAAAAGCACGCATCTTTTCCGAAGTTGCAAGGGTCGGGAAATCAGTTTGCGCAATGTTGCCGACAAGCCACTCGGGCTCAACCCAGTGATCGCAGGCGTAGACATCCCCATTAAACTCCATCGCCATATTCGCCCCACATGATGGCGCGTGGACACATACGCTTGCTGAACCAAAGAGCGCAGAGATCGAGGAATCGAAATCTTGTACGAAGACGGAGCCCACGTCAGAGTAGACCCACTCATCAAAAATTGCGCAGAGGAAATTTCCGTACCCTTCCGGTGAAGTGGAACGTGAGGTCACGCAGTCTCCGTCTTGACGGTAGAGGAGTGCCGAGCTTCCACTTCTCCACCCGAGTTCGGCTTGGCGCAGGTGCTCGCGAGGAACACGCTCGACGATCGGGATAAATTGCATATACTGCGCTCCGAGTTCATCTCGGAAATAGCGGTAGACCTCAAGGCCGTGGTTTTCGTTAGCAGCGTGGACTGTGCACAAGATATTGGTGTCAACATCGGCGTTACGTAGGTGTTCCCACCCGCGGATCACCATCGAGTGCGTTCCATGCCCGCCACGGTTCAGGCGATAGGCATCGTGAAGAGGAGCCGGGCCATCGATAGAGATACCGACAAGGAAATTATGTTCCTTGAAAAAACTGGCCCATGACGGCGTAACGAGTGTCCCATTGGTTTGAATAGCATGGCGGACCTCTTGGGTGGGACGACGATACTTTTCGCACAGCTCAATGAGGTGCTCGAAAAAAGGTAGGCCGCGCAAAGTCGGCTCACCTCCCTGCCAGAGCATGGTGACTTCTCCGTCGAGGCTGGCTGATAGAAAATTCTTGACGTACGTCTCGAGAGTTTCTTCGCTCATCGACTGTCGTTTTTGATCGTAAAGCAGTTCCTTCGAAAGGAAGAAGCAGTACTGGCAGTCAAGGTTGCAGGCGGCTCCCGTTGGTTTGGCGACAACTGAGAAGGGGAGCGTGGGGGCGGGGGAATGCGTCATCGGGTCCCTTCGCTTTCCTTCTTGATCGACGAGGCCGTGGTTTGGGATGCGTAGGCCGCGGCCTGAGCAGCAGCAAGTGGGCCAAGCTCGGCGCGGACGACATCGATGTGCCACTTCATTGCGGGAATTAATTCGCTCTCGAGGCCGTGAGCAATCATATCGGAGACCTGGGGGATCGCCTCGGGAAGTTCCCCGGCGACAATGATCGCTCGAGGGTTGATGAGCAGGGCAGCGTTTGCACAACAGGCACCGACTGCACCCATCGCGTGTTCGAGGATCTCTAGTGTTCGGGAATCCCGATTGTTCACTTTGGTCGCCAATTCGCTCAAAGAAGAGACATCGCACTGGGCGCAGAGCGAGGGAATAGAGGCGAGGGTTTCTAGACACCCCTCTTTCCCGCATGTACATGGGGTGTGCACGTTCGGAACGCGCATATGCCCCAATTCCCCTGTGAAGCCAAAGTCTCCACCCGATAGGCGATAGGAAATCACCAGGCTGGCGCCGATACCGTTGGAAAGTCGAACGTAGAGGATTGATGGATACCCCTGTCCCGCTCCCCATAACGCCTCACTCAGGGCAGAAAGGCGGGCAGTTGTATCAATGAGGATATTCCCTTTCCAGCGGCGTGAAATGGTATCGATAACGCTTTTGCGGCTGGGGTAGGGGGAATGGGGTGAGTGGGAAATATTTGACCCCATGGGGACGGGCAGACCGATCCCGATGGTACTCACGTAGTCAGTGATGATGCCGCGCGTCTGTGCGCGCTCGAGGAGCATCGCTCCCATGGCGTCAAGTGCTTCAAGATAATTAATGGGACGTGAGGCGGGTACTGATTGTGCAATGAGAACATCGCCGCCTCGATTGAGTAAAACCCCAGCGAAAGAGGCTCGGCTGATCACAATGCCAACCGAGTATGCGCACAAGCGCGCCGATGTGAAAAGAGTCGTTGGGCGACCCGCCCCCGTTCGGTCATCGCCCTTGAAAGAGATGACGGCGTGAGCATCGATGAGTTTTTTGATTGCGCGCCCGAGCGTTGTTCTCGAAACGTCAAGAGCTTCGCACAGCTGTGAGCGCGAGGAAGGGGGATTTTCACCAAGATAACTGGTGATCTGGTCTTCCAAAGAGGGCACGGCGGCGTGAAGATCGTAGTCCATGTCCTCTCCTTCGATGTTGTGTGGTGTGGGCCTCCCGCACGCCCCGGAAGGCCCACACCGGATGGTGTGTTACTTACCCATGACCTCGTCGAGATCGCTTCGAGCGGTGTTGACCAGCGGAATATCAAAATCCGTCATGGCCGCCATCCACTTCGCGAAGGAGTGGTCTCCGCGCTCGCGGAGTTGGAGGTATAGGTTCGTTGCGAGTTCACGGCGAATGTCGTCGTAGACGGGCACCGTGTATACATTGTTCATCTCTGCAGGATCAACTCTCAAATCGTAGAGCTCATTGATGGACTCCGGTGAAATGACGAGCTTGAATTCCTTTGTGCGCAGCATTCGCTGTTGCAGCGGGAAGTGGTGTCCGTGGAATTCGCAGACAATGTCTTCACGCCAACCGGGCACGTCCTCGCCTCTCGTGAGATCAACGATCGAGCGTCCGTCTTCGACCAATGCCGGGTCAAGTCCAGCGATGTCGAGGACAGTTGCAGGAAGGTCAATCAAAGACACGAAGGCATCGGATTGGCCGACCGCGGAAACACCGGGGATATGTGCGATGAAGGGGACGTTGTAGATGTCGTCGTACATCATCGGTCCCTTGTCATTCAGCCGGTGGGAGCCGGTGAATTCCCCGTGGTCTGCGCAGAAGAAGACTGCGGTGTCATCGAGAATTCCCAGTTCGCGCGCCACATCCATGATTCGACCAATTTCGAAATCAATCATGGCCACGTATCCCCAGTAGACAGCGATGAGCTTCTTCCACTGATCGTTATCGAAGGACGATGTTGACCAGTAAGTCGCGTAGTTCTGCTGGATCTGCGGCTTACCGATGAGTGAGTCACCGAAGTTTTCGGGCAAGGTGACATCGTTCGGATCGATCAAATCGAACCATTCATCGGGGAGGAAGTAGGGAAGATGCGGGCCAA